>CAZQUK010000048.1:0-13553 GCA_964596435.1 uncultured Oligoflexia bacterium | reverse complement strand
TATACTGATTCAAATGGTGCCGGTGGGTTTCCACATTGGATAGTTAGAAAAAGTGTTGATAATGGTGCAAGTTGGGATACTGTGGAAAATTTTCGAAGATCAGGATCTTATGGAAGTGAGGCGGCCGGTGTTTTTGTGAATAGCAAGGATACGGTTTTTGTGCTTGGTAAGGGTGATCATGTAGATGATTCTGACCCTGAGGTTGTAACTAATTCTGGATATTGGATGATTAAAAAAAGTACAAATCAAGGTGTATCCTGGGATATTGTTGATGAGTATAGGGAAGAAGGAAATAAGGATGCTTTTGGGGCTGTAATGACAGAAGCAAAGGACGAAGCTTTATATGCTGCTGGATATGCTGAAGATGAAAATGGTATCAAACAATGGGTAATAAGAAAAAGCTCTGATGGCGGTAATCACTGGGCACCGTCAGATTTGTATAAATATTATGAAGGCAAAGATGCAGGTGTTTATCATATAAAAAGTGATAATCTGGGAAATATTTATGCTGTTGGATATGGCACAGATGAATCTGATCAAACCCACTGGGTAGTGCGCAAACTTGCGTGTGAGTAGGCGTGGGGTTGTGGGGCAACAATAATGAGGCAAGTGGCGCAAATATGGCGTTACTACTTTTAACGAAAAAAATTGTTATTTTTTAAGCTCCCTCGGGCTAAATAAAATGGAAATTGCATAGCACTTTGATTCAGGGTCTTCTTTTGAGCTTATGTATTTTTCTTCCTTGAAGTTCGCTTCCATGTTTTGCAGAATTGAAACCCATTTTTTTGCCTGCCCCGGAGTTAGTGGGCGGTGCCCAAGCAGGTTGTATGCTTTTTTTGTGTCTATCATTTCTTGTGTGATGTTTTTTATAAGCTCATTCCCAACGCGTTTTGTGTTGTTCTCTCTAACTTTTTTTCCTTTATCGTTAAAGGGTATGTATATGTGAGGGAGCGCTAGTTTTATTTTATCGTTTTTGACTATTATGCGTCCTGCCTCAATCCAGTATTTAAGATAATTATCAAGAAGCTCATGGGGTTTTACATCTTGTGGCAGGTGCACGCTGTTTATTGAAACAACTTCTGGGTGCTCCATTCCAAGCACAATGCACACTTCCCAAAGCCATGGGGTTTGAATTAATATTTCCATATCTTTTTCGGAAAATACCCAGGTGTTTTCAAAATCAAATTTTTCTGTTTTGTGCGATATGGATTCTCTTTCGGCTCTTGATTTGCGTCTTGATTGGAACAGGTTTCTTAAATCCTCAGTAGGCATTTGTACTGAGCTCCATAAAATCACGGCATCGTAAACTTCTTTTTTAAAATGCGAAGCAAGTTCTATTAGGTTTTCGGGGGTGGGGCAGGCCGCACCTTTTTCAAAATCCGCATAATAGCTATAGGAAAATGAAAACTTTGCGTCCATAAACATGGCGCGCGCTGATTTGTATTTTTCCTCGCGCCAGGATCTGATTAAATTTCCCATTTCAATAAAGGGGTTACCCTGGTTTCGTTTACTCATGTAAACGTTTCGTCAAATTCCCTAAATTTCTAAAGTTTGGATAAATGTTTTTCGCATGTCAAAAGCTTGGGCAGGTTTTTGGACTCCATCAAACGCCAAGACCAGTAAAATCAATGGGTTATGAGAAGCCCTATCTGGCACGTCAGTTGCAATATATTTAAGCAAATAGACGAAAGAGGCAAGAGGGAAACAAACAAACAGGAGAGAGAGAGAATGAAAGCAAATCTAAACAAAAAATATTTATTGAGTTTAATTGGGTCCATTATCATCAGCACAAATGCACTTGGAGGTGGTGGATTTGTTCATGGTGATAAGGTTGATGGCACTAATGATTTATTAAAAAATGCCATCAAAAGTATCGAGATCAAAGCCAAGGATGGCTTATATAAAGCACTTGTAAATGGCGACAGCAAGAAGAAACTACAAGGAGCTGAGGTTAGTAAAGTTACTGAAAAGGAATCGAAAAAAGAATTTGGAAAGGATTTAGGAGGAGCCAAAAACGTAAAATAAAAATGTTTTTGTCTAAAGTTTTTTTCATGAGAGGGGGGACGACCTAGTCCTCCCCCTCCCCCATTTTAAAGTACAAGATAGATTATGAATGTTTAAGCAAGGGCTTTAATAAATCGCGTTGCCGAAACGGTGCATGCTTTGATTCCTTCTATATTTCTAATTGTTAGAATGTCTGGCAAATCTACAACTTGAAAAACCGGAATATTACCAAGCCTTTTTGAAAAAATAAGCAAGGGTTTTGAAATATTAGTATCACTTTTTTTAGCTTCAACTAAAAACATTGGTTTTTTGCCATCTAGAATAATAAAATCAACTTCATTTTTCTCTTTGTCTCTCATGTAAGAAAGACTAAGATTGGCACTTCCTGTGTCTCGCATCAGATGACACCACTTAAGCAGATGGCTTGCGATCATATTTTCAAATCTAAAACCAGGGTCTTCCACTTCAGACCAATCCCATAGGTACGGCTTTCGTTCCTTTTGAAGAGATCTATTATATTTCGCAGTATAGACTGGTATCATATAAAGGTAATAGAATTCTTCAAGGGTGCTTATCCAGTTTCTGATTGAATCGTGTGAAACTCCAAGATCATTTTTCAGAGAGTTTAGACTTAGTGGATTTCCAATCCTATCAGGCAGTAGCGTAATTAATTGCTCAAGGAGCGCAAGTTCGCGGATTCTTGTGGTATCCCTAATGTCTTCTCTTACCAGTCGTTCATGTCTTGTTTGTTTCCAGTTATTGTATAGTTTTTCCGATCCAGCGATAAGTGGCTCGGGAAACCCGCCAAATTTATTTAATAAGGCCCATATTTCCAATTGTTCTTTTGAAGAGGGTTTTGAATTATAAATATTGTCGAGGGTTTTAAGGATATCTAGCGAATATTTATTATTTATAAATTCATTTAGTGTAAAGGGGTGTAGTCTAAACAACCTGTATCGACCAAGCATACTATCACCACCGCGACGATAAACATCAAGTTTTGAGCTACCGGTAACATATATAAGACAACGATTTTCATAAGTATCAAAAGCGCCCTTTAGATAATTTTTCCACCTTGGATATTTGTGAATTTCATCAAAATAAACGGCCCCAGTTTCTTCGAATGGAGCATATGGTGTTTTTGTAATCAAGGCTCTGGTCTTTAAGTTATCCCAATTTAAAATTGGTCCATAATGTATTCGGCATAGCTCTCTAAAAAGTGTTGTTTTGCCAACTTGGCGCGGGCCAGAAACAAAGATCATTTTTTTATATGACTTTCTTTCTTCAACTATAATTTTAGTGAGTAATCTTTTTTTCATGTCCAAAACCCTATTTACAGTATAGGTCAAACCCAAAAAAAGTCATGACTTTTTTTGGGTTTGACCAAAGCCTGCATAACTACCTGTTATTTAAAGCATAATATCCTGATTGAACCCCGACTTCAAATCTGAAGTGCAACCGTTTAATAGTTTGAACCTAATATAACGGTAAATCTAATTCCCTTAGGGATTGTAATCAAACATGTATCTGAATCCGCCCCTTGCAAACGTATATCCTTCTCTAAGATCGTTACCTGTATCGATCGAGAGTCTGTAGCCTGATTCAAAATAAAGCTCTCCGTTTTTTAGAAAATGCAGTTTTATTGAGGCAAATGCTTCATCGTCGGATTGATAAATAGTTTTATTAATCCCCCCAAGTGCAATGCTACCGTTGCATTCAAGCGCCAGTTCGAGCGAAACATCGTCAGAGAAATTAAAAATTCCACCAAGCTCAAAACCAAGTGTCGTGATTTCTGTTCCTTCAAAATCTTTTCTGTTGGGATCGTTATACATTTTCCTTTTGTAACCAAGGGCCTTCATTGCTGAGCCTATAAAAAACGCGGCCTTTGCATCGGGGGGGCCAAGAATTTTTCTTACGTTTGCACCGGCCGCCCTTATTACCATAACAAACTTTTCATCAAGCGCGCTGTTTCCTGAAAATTCAATTACGCCAACTGCGGAATCATTAATTACTGTTTCTTCTTCAAGTTTTGCTTTTGAGTAACTGCCAAACACGTTTAATTTTACGTTCCATTCGTTAAGTGCAAATTCATCGCCTTCAATGTCGCCAAGTCCAATCATGGCCTTTAGTTTTCCAACATAAACATATGCTTCGTACGATGTTGTTTTATTGTCCTCTGGCGGAATAAAAGATCCGTCATCAAATGGTTTGTAGCCTGGGTATTGAACTTCAATTATTACGTTTCCGGCAGAACCATTAACCCCACCCCAAGTGCCCTCAACGCCAACACCAAGCTCTAAAATTGGACCCGCAGGGTAGGCCCATTCAAACTCATCGCCAACCTCAATATCGATAGCTTTAGCGGGTTGGGAAAAGAAGATAGGGGCACCTAAAAATAAAAGGCCTGTTGCAAAAATGTGCGACAAACAGGCTGAAGAAAACTTGAAATTTTGAAAACAAATAAACATTTTTTTCTCTTGGGTTTTGCCCAGTATTTAGTCAGATCAATAACATTAATTTAGAGTAGAACAAAAACCTAATTGTTTTTACCTGTTTTGATGCAGCAAGTCAACGCATGCGACTCGCATATAGGCCACTTGGTAAGTTTTATGATATATTTCATGTTTTTTAAGTTAGGATAGCAATTATGCCAATATTTACGGACAGAAAATTTGAACTTAAAACCCCATTTGAGCCAACAGGCGACCAGCCGCAGGCAATTCGCGCCCTAGTTAAGGGTGTAAAAGAGGGTCGCGAGGCACAAACACTTCTTGGTGTTACGGGTTCTGGTAAAACGTTTACAATGGCCAATTTAATAGCCCAGGTGAATTTACCAACGCTTATTTTGAGTCATAATAAAACGCTTGCGGCACAACTTTTTTCTGAATTCAGAGAGTTTTTTCCAAACAATGCTGTGGAATATTTTGTAAGTTATTACGACTATTACCAGCCGGAGGCCTACGTTGTTGCAACCGATACCTACATAGAAAAAGAATCCCAAATTAACGATGAAATAGACAAACTAAGGCACTCTGCAACCCGTTCACTTCTAGAAAGGAACGATGTAATTATTGTTTCCTCCGTTTCGTGTATTTATGGTTTAGGATCACCCGAAGCGTACCAGGGGCTTTTGCTGGCCCTTGAAGTTGGGCAGGAAATTGACCGCCAGCAGGTTTTAAGAAAGCTTGTTGAGATACAATACAGGCGCAATGATGCGGATTTCCATCGTGGCACTTTCAGGGTGAGAGGTGACATTGTTGAAATTTACCCGGCCTATGAAGAAGAGCGCGCAATACGTGTTGAATTTTTTGCTGATGAAATAGAAACTATTTCTGAAATCGATCCACTCCGTGGGATTAGAATACAAAAAATTCCGCGTGTTACAATTTATCCAGGTAGCCATTACGTAACAACTGAGCTTGCAAGACAGCGTGCAATTGGAACAATACGCACAGAGCTTTTAGAGAGACTTCAGTATTTAAATGAAAACGAGAAACTTTTAGAGGCCCAGCGTTTAGAGCAGCGAACTATGCTTGATCTTGAAATGCTTGAATCTTTGGGCTACTGCCAGGGCATTGAAAATTATTCAAGACATTTAACGGGTAGGGCACCTGGTGAGGCGCCACCAACATTAATTGAATATTTCCCTGAAAAATGGCTCATAATTATTGATGAAAGCCATGTGAGTATTCCTCAAATTGGTGGAATGTATAAAGGCGACAGGGCAAGAAAAATGTCGCTTGTTGAACATGGTTTTAGACTTCCATCTGCTCTTGATAATCGTCCCTTAAATTTTGACGAATGGAAAAGCATGATACATCAGGTGGTTTTTGTTTCAGCCACTCCAGGAAACTATGAGCTTACACAAACAAATGGAGAGTTTGTTGAGCAGGTAATTAGACCTACGGGGCTTGTTGATCCGGAGGTCGAAGTCAGAGTGGCCGGAACTCAGGTCGATAACTTACTTGGTGAAATACGACTCAGAGCCGAAAAGCAGGAGCGCGTTTTGGTTACCACACTTACAAAGAGGCTGGCTGAAAAATTAACCAGTTACTATGAAGAAAAAGGAGTGCGCGTTCGTTATTTGCATTCCGATATTGAAACCCTTGAGCGTGTTGAAATTCTAAGGGACCTTCGGCTTGGTGTTTTTGATGTTTTAATTGGAATTAATTTACTTAGAGAGGGCCTGGATTTGCCTGAAGTTTCGCTTGTTGCAATTATGGATGCTGACAAAGAGGGCTTTTTAAGATCAGAGCGCTCACTTATTCAAACCATTGGGCGCGCGGCAAGAAATATTAATGGAATGGTTATTTTGTATGCAGATAAAATTACATTAAGCATGCAAAAAGCAATTGATGAAACAAATAGAAGACGCAAGATCCAAGCCGAGCACAATGAGAAACATGGCATTACCCCACAATCAATTATAAAAGCAATTGCAGCTCCAATTGTAGATAATGAAAGTGGGGCCGATTTGGATTCTGCCCAGTATGCAAAGCGTGTTTTGCACACCGGACGTGGCTCCGGGCATGGAAAAAGTTTGTGGAGCAAGTCTGGTTTCGGTGCGAGTGCTGATGCGTTTCCTGAACAGTTAGGAAAACTTGATTTTATAGATTTAGACAGGCGCATTGAAATTATAAAGGAACTATCCGGGGAATATTTTGAAAGCATAGAGCGCCTTTCTAAAACAATACTTAAAATGGATAAAGACATGAAGACTTTTGCCAAGGATTTAAAATTCGAGGAAGCAGCAGAGCTTAGAGATAAAATCAGAAGGCTAAAGGTATTGGCACTTGGGTTTTAAGCCGTTTTAATGTGTTTATTATGTATATTGCGTTGTTTTATGAATACCCCGACGTGCGCCGCTTTTTAAGAAAACCAATAAAAAAAGCCGCCATGCAAAAATTAAAAATCAAAATTTGAAAAAGAATTTTCTTTTGGTTTCTCATCTTCGGACTGCTTTATAATTTCCTCTTTGATCCATGCGGCCAGATAATGATCCATCACATGTTTTGCAACATAGTAAAAGCCACGTCTTCCAAGATGAAATGGGTCATAAAATATGTAACCAAAGTTCATCAAAGCATCAGGGTCGTTTGGTAATTCAATTCTGCCACCATACGCATTAGGATCATCTGGCGGGGAAATCATTTCTGGTGGAGCAGTTTGTTTTGGCTCAAGATTATAATCTGAATTACCGTAGTAATAGTGCATTAAACCATAATGGTGGATGTAATAAACATTTTTTATTTTTGAAAGTGGCGATAAAAACCGCGAAAGTTTCAGAAGCGTTTTGTTAACAATTTCAGGCGATGGGAAGCCCATGTGCTTATAAACGTTATCGTAGCCGCTAAAGCCCCTTGTGTAGGATTCAAAATTTGGAAAATCATATCCACTAAGAATTATTTTAACGTCAGGTCTAAGTTCAAAAATTTTGGCAATAAGAGTTTCTATGTTTTTATAAATTTTAACTGCAAGTTTAAGTTGTTTTTCTTCGCTCATGTCCATGCTCCATGAGTAAAGCGCATCGTTACCGCCTAAGCTTAAATAAACAAACTTCACGGTTGGCGTGCCCAGGTAGTCTGCAATTTCAGCAAAGTTTTCATCTTTAAGCCAGAAAGAGGTTCTTGAGCCGAACTTGGTTGTTTGTGTGCAACCTACAGATCTTACGCGCTCTGATTTTTCGTCTTTATTAAATTTGTAATCGTGAAATATGCGCTCAAAGCCATGATTGAGACATAAAAGAGAGGCCCAACTGTCGCCAGCAACAAGAATATCAATAGGTTCCCAAGCGAAAGTTGTGACGCCTGAAAAAATACAGGTTGTTAATATAAAGAAAAAACTGCTTATTTTTTTCATTGTGGCTAGCAGTCATCGCAAAAAAACAGCAATTTGACAACAGTTGTCATTTAAGTTCAATATTAATCGTGCGCCTCAAGCGGTTTTAGGGCTTTTTCTGTTAGCTCTTCAAGGAAGCGAAGCTTGGGTGGTAAATGCGCGGCACCTTTTTGTTCATCTGAGGTCTTACTGTCGGTGGCTTCAAGAACTTTTGTCCGGGTTTTAAGGGTCATTAGGTTTGTAAAATTAAGCATTAACTTAACGTGCCCATCAAGCCTTTTAACTTTAAAAAGCCTCTCTTCGTTTTTTGCTTCCTCGCCACGTTCTTCTATTAGCTGAGGGTCGTTAATTTTTTCGCTTGAATAACCTTCAACAATTTCTGCCTTAAAAATATCAACAGCTATTTTAAGGGACTCATCTGCCCCGGCCCTTTTTGCAATACCATTCAGGTCCATAGGGTCCTGTGCGTGGTGGGCGCGCGCCTTATCTACTTCTTTTTTATTTAAAAGTGTAAAAGCCCCAGTTTTCATTAAGAAATTTACTAGCACAACTTCAACGATTTTTTTGGAGGTATCAGGACCTGTGATTTCAACAAGGGCAACTTTTTGGTCCGCCCCAGGCAGAAAAACCTCCTCAGCTTCTTTACCTTGTGTATCGTCCTCCGGGTTTTTTGAGGCGCTCGAACAAGCGACAGCCGTTAAAATCAAAGCCTGGAGCACAAAAAAAACAAGTAAAATCTTATTACGCCTGTTTTCCACTGTAAATTAGAACCTTTAGATCTTCTTTGAAAATTACTTCAATTTTATTTGGATAAATTAAGCGGTTTACAAGACCCGTTCCAAATGTAGGATGATTAATTTTGTCGCCAATTGCGAAGTCTGTTTTCATGGAATAATTTTTAGGCATAATATCCTTGTGGGTGTCCATTAGCTTTTCCCACTCCTCTGCAACAAGGTTAGCCTTTTCCTTTGCTTTTCTTGGCTTTTTTTCCTTCGGTGGGTCTGTAATTCCTTTTGGGGCCTTGAAAACATGTGTTTTTTTACAGGTTTTACACTCAACCTTTCCTAATTTATCACCCTTCATCGAGACAACAGTATGTGCCAGATCCATTTTGCAGCTTGTGCAGTAGGCCAGAACCTCTTTTGCTACATCGCTTGTTGTTTTGTCGGCTTTCTTAGTTGGCATTGTAATTCTCCCTAATGCTTGTTTTTTTGCTTATACTTTACTAACCCCTTAGCTTTGAGCTTGCAATCCTTTTTCCTTGTTTTTCATGAGGAAAATAAAAAGAATAGAATCCTGCCCTGATTCTTATACTATTGGAGATGAATGGAAAAGCAAGAGAGTAAGATTAGAAAAAAATTTTTTGATAAGGCAAAGGAGCTTGATACCAGTCCGGGTGTTTATTTAATGAAAGATGACTCGGGGCAGATAATCTATATTGGAAAGGCTAAAAATCTTAAAAACAGGGTTTCTTCATATTTTAAACCAAGCAAGCATGACGTTCCTCGTACAGAACTAATGGTGGATAAAGTTTCTGAGTTTGAAGTAATTTTAACAAAGACTGAATCAGAGGCGCTAATTTTAGAGTCCACATTAATCAAAAAACATAAGCCAAGATACAACGTTCGACTTAAGGATGATAAAAGCTTTCCGTATCTTAAAATTCCAAGTTCAACACCAAAGCTTCCGTTTGTGCGCCTTGAGTATCAAAGAAAGGTTATGAACGATGGTGCCAGATATTTTGGCCCGTTTCCCTCAAGTGGGGCCGTAAGACAGGTTGTAAAATTTTTTAATGAATATTTCAAACTCAGGGACTGCTCCGACATGGTTTTTAAGAACCGTGCGCGCCCCTGTATTTTGCATCAGATGGATAAGTGTCTTGCCCCTTGTGTGAAGGGTTTTGCCAAGGACAAAAAAAATATTGAGCTTTATCAAAAACTTTTGGAAAAAATCATTAAAATTTTAGAGGGTGTTGATAAAAACTTTAGTTCTCAGTTGCGCGCACATATGCGTGAAGCTTCAGAAAACCTTGAGTTTGAGCGCGCTGCAATTTTTCGGGATCAGATTGAGCACCTTGAATTATTAACGGCAAGACAAGGGGTGAGTGACCCGGAACTAAAAACTGATATGGATGTTATTGAGTTATACAAAGATGGTGAGCTTGCAGAGGCCGTGGTGCTTCAGCTTAGGAAGGGGAAGCTTGAAGCAATAAGTAGCAGGTTTGTGCAGAATATTTCAAGAGAAGAAGATAAGGAAAGCATTCTTTCGGATTTTATTGCGCTTTATTATTTGTCTGAAAAAAACCCGGCTCCTGAAGTTATTTTGGTTTCAGAAAAACTTTCAGAGGGTCAGCTCTTGTCTGAAACGCTTAAAGCTGAGCTTCGGGTGGCAAAAAGCCTTAAAGAGGATCAGTTTATCAGGGTTGCCAGCACCAATGCTCAGTATATTTTTAAGCAAAACAAAAGATACGCTTTTGGACATGGATTTATGGCACTTGAAGAAACACAAAATAAACTTCATTTATCCAAGCTGCCACTTAGAATTGAGTGCTTTGATATATCAAACTTGCAGGGCACGGAAAATGTGGCATCAAGAGTGGTCTTTGTTGATGGTGCGCCCGAAAAGGATCTTTATAGAAAGTATAAAATTAAAACTGTAACTGGGGCCGATGATTTTGCCTCGATGCGTGAAGTTTTATCAAGAAGGTTTACAAGTAAAGGTGATACACTTCCTGATCTTGTAATTGTTGATGGTGGACGCGGCCAGCTTGCGCAAGCGCTCGCCGTTGTTGATGAGCTTGACCTTCAGGGTTTTGATGTGGTGGGACTTGCAAAGGCCAAAAGTTTTGATGTCACAAAAGGTAAACCCACACAGGAAAGAGTGTTTCTTCCAAACAGAAAAAACCCTGTGTTCTTAAAACCAGGTACGGATTCGTTTAGGCTCCTTACCCACATTAGGGATGAGGCCCACAGGTTTGCAATTACATATCACCGCAAACTTAAAGAGAACAAAATAAAACAGGAAAAAGGTGGTGCGCAAATTGTTTAATAAAAGATCTTATTTTTATATTTTTCTGGTTTTACTTTTAATGGCCGCTTTTTTGAAATTTGCTTTTTTCAGGGATCCTTCAAGTTACAAAAAAATAGGTGATACTGGTGCCCACTCAGCACTTGATATTAGTGAAAACTCGGGCCTTATAAAAATTAAAGAGAGTGAAAAAGAGGGGTTTGAAAAACTTATTAATACCATTTGTTCAAATAGCACCTATTGGCTTTTAAGAAAAAAAGATGACTCCTTTAGTACCGAAGATTGTAAAAGAGAAGTTGCAGTATTTTTTAAGGATGAAGCGTACAGATGGTTTGCTAAGTTTAAGAAAAAAGGTATCACGCTTAATTTTAAAACTTGTGAAGCAACTGACAAGTCGGGTGTTACAACCCAAGTTGAAAAAGCAAATTCTGATGCGGGTTATGTAATTGCAGAAATGCTTGAAAATGCAGATGGGGTGGCGTCCGATAGGGACAGGTTAATAGCTGTAATACTTTGCTCCGTAATAAAATGTGCCGATTACTGGAAAACAAAATTTCTTGATATGCCGCCTGCCTCGGACATTTTTTATAACGTTTATTTTAATCATAAAACCAATAAGTGCGAGCGTTCAAGTACAGCTGAGCTTTTTATTACAACGTTTTCTTTGTTAAATGCGTTTAAGAAGTAGTGTCAGTGCACATAACGCATAGGGTTGCAGTTTCCGATAGTTTTAAAGTTTTATTCGCTCCCGACTGCGATCATCATTTGGCACAGGGCCGTGCCCTCGTCCCATGCAGAATAAAGTTTTGAGTTAAAAACAGTAAGTTGGGGATTCCATGTTCTTACTGCAGTATCTTTATTGATTCCATTAACTCCATCGCCGTCAACAAAACTCCATGATGGAGAGGCATCATTTCCGTTGTAAACCGCAACTCTGGTTTGAATGACCGATGATTGCTCCTCCCAAGTAGCATAAAGGGTTGAGTTAAAAACAGTGAGTTGTGGAGCATATGCAAATTTTGAAGTATCCTTATTGATTCCAGTAGCGCCGTTACCATCAACAAAACTCCATGATGGAGAGGCATCATTTCCATTATAAACCACAACACGTATTTGATAAAATTCATACCAAATAGCATAAAGTTTAGAGTTAAAAATGGTGAGTTGTGGTTTTTGTGCAAGTTTTGAAGTATCCTTATTTATTCCATTAGTGCCGTTACCATCAACGAAACTCCATGAAGGGGCACCATCATTTCCATTGTAAACCGCAACACGTATTTGATATGTGGCGGAGGCATTTTTTTCAGACCAAATAGCATATAATTTTGAATCAAAATCGGTAAGTTGTGGGCTGTCTGCAAGTATTGAGGTGTCCTTATTTATTCCATTAGCGCCGTTACCATCAACAAAACTCCATGAAGGGGCGCCATCATTTCCATTGTAAACTGCAACGCGGATTTGATAGATCGAGGCAGCATTATATTCATACCAAGTGGCATAAAGTTTTGAATCAAAAACGGTGAGTTGTGGCCAACTTGCGGTTTTTGAAGTGTCCTTATTTATTCCATTAGCGCCGTTACCATCAACAAAACTCCATGAAGGGGCGCCATCATTTCCATTGTAAACTGCAACGCGGATTTGATAGATCGAGGCAGCATTATATTCATACCAAGTGGCATAAAGTTTTGAATCAAAAACGGTGAGTTGTGGCCAACTTGCGGTTTTTGAAGTGTCCTTATTTATTCCATTAGCGCCGTTACCATCAACAAAACTCCATGAAGGGGCGCCATCGTTTCCATTGTAAACTGCAACGCGGATTTGATAAATAGATGAGCCGTTATGCTCGGACCAAATAGCATAAAGTTTTGAGTTAAAAGTTGTTAGTTGGATATTGTGTGCGGGTTCGGCGGTGCTATAATTTGCGCCATTTGCTGCACCGTTATCAACAAAAACAGGTGTGGAAAAATCAGCTATTAACTCGGAAACAGTGATTGAAAAAATTTCATCGTCTTCTAATGAACCATCACTTCCAGTGATTTTAAATTCATATGATCCTGATTGAGTTCCATTTGGAGTCCAGGTCAGTACCCCAGTAGCTTCTGTAAAGCTTACACCGCTAAGTGATGTACATGCAGCACTGTTTGCCACAGAATCATTTACTGTTGTATCGTAAAAGCAGGTATAGCTTAGTGCTGTTCCATCAATATCTGTGTCGCCACCTGATGTATCGGAAGCGTCGACTTGAGTGATTGCGCTTCCTTCATTTACGGTTTGATCGTTGATTGTGGTCAGGGCAGGAGCATTGTTTGATGCACTTCCGGAATTAGATGATGAATCATTTTCTTCGGTTGATACCGTTGCAGAACCATTAGATGAAATATCTCTGATTAATGCAGGTTCAGTGCAACCAATGAATAGAGCCGAAATGCAAAGTAGAGCTACTGTAATTGATAAATAATTTCTTTTCATCAGCATACGTACAAATAACCCGATTAACCAAATAGTCGTTAGAGTTATTTTCCTTGAATCAATTGTTTCACGCCTGGGACAATGCGTCAACAAGGGGGCGCCGTTTTTTGTGAGGTTAAAAGGTTTATAAATACAATTGGTTAGCGCGTGATTACCCGGGTATGAGCTTACTATTACCCACAAGTAGGATGCTACATCAGTGCAAGGTTTTAACT
>CAZQUK010000047.1:0-13612 GCA_964596435.1 uncultured Oligoflexia bacterium | reverse complement strand
TTTTTTAATTTTTCATATTCTTCTTCCCGGCCATCACACTCGGCTGTAATAGACTGGAACATTCTTAAAGGTTTTTTTCTGCAATATCCTTTTTCTTCATCTTGCTGTTTTTTAATAAAGTCGTTTACTATTTTTTCAAAATTTGCATAGTTTTCTTTAATTAATTTTTGCCGCTCTTCAAGTTCTTCAGCTGTCCACGATCCTGGCGTATCATTAAACGTAGCCAGAAGTTTTTTAACATCTTCTTTATCTTTTTTGCACTCTTTATAAGGCTTAAATTTTTCAGTTATTTCTGACGATCCACTCTCCCACTGGTTTATAAGCTTTAACTTTTCTTTATCGCTTAGTGATGGCTTAAATTCGATTTCGTTCTTTTTTAAATATTTAAGATATGCGTCTGTAAGGTTATTTTCGCCCATTAATTTTAATGTGTTATCTAGTATTTCTTGTGTTTTCTTTTTAAGTTTTTCTGAAATTCCATTATAATCTGCCCAGGGTTTATAACTACCGTCAGAATTTAAGCACACATTAGCAAATAAATTTTTACATAAACTTCTTATCTCAGGGTCAAGCTCATCAACACAAACACCATCTACTTCAAGAAGTTTATTAACTTTATTAATGCCGCCCATGACTTGTTCAAGATAAGAATTTTCTGTGTTAACTAAAGCACCTTCTTCTGCGTGGCTAAACACTGAAAAACAAACCCCCAAAGCTACAATTCCCGTAATTATTATTTTTTTATTTTTCATTTTTTTCTCTTTATTGATTTTCTAAACATCAATCATTAAACAAGGCCTTAAATGCAGTAAACACGGGTTGGCTTACAAAAAAGCGCGCCTGGTCGCCTTTACAAACTACTGATTTTTCTTTTTGTGCGGGTACACTAAGTGTAAGAGCAGATTCGCATTTTCCTTTATATTTTTTTAGCTTGTAATTATTTTTAAATATCTGATTAGAAACCATAGTTGATAAAAATTTATACTGGGATTCTTCAATCGTAACTGCTGAAAATTTTTTGGTTTTTCCCTCCCCAATTGTTTTTTTAACTGCATACGCTCCTTTTTTTGCACCTTTATTAACCACATATTGTTCAAACGGTAATTCATTAACGCCCTTTGATTTTTCAATAAGCACTAATGTTCGCGCACGCGTGGTGGCTACAGTCTTTCCAACCACAACGCCTGATGTAAACGCTAAAACCGCAATAACTACTATTATCAATGTAGTTTTTCCCTTCATACTAAACTCCCAACTTTTTTTGAAACTGCTTAAGCTCCACAAAAAACCAAATGGATTTCACAAAGGCCGCATGAGCACTTATCGTCCATACCAACAGAAAATTGAAAAATAATTAGATGCAAATGCACACATCCGGCGCGCCGCACAAATAAAACAAGTATTACTTTGCGCGGCGCCACAAGTGGAATTAAACAATGTTTTGTGCAATACCCAAAACGCATCTCATTAAGAACATAATAATCCTGTCACTTGGCCAAGCTTTAGTTCATAAAAATCTTCCGATTTTTATAGAAAAGTCGATTTACAGGGACTATATATTATAGATTAATCCGAACTAAGTAGTGGTTTATGCGCCGCACCAGGCTCGGCTTAGAATAACCTTAACGATATTCAAAATTTCATTTTAGTTTGATGCAAGTTTTGAATAGAAACTATTTTTTATCTTGGAGGAAAAAATATGAGTTCAATAGCAAGACGACCAAAACTTTCAGTAATAGGCGGTGGCTTTGTTGGTTCAACATGCGCACACTGGGCAGCATCACGCGAACTTGCAGACGTTGTTTTAATTGATATCCTTGCGGATCCTGCAAAGGGCAGATCAATTGACCTTGCGTGTGCATCACCAGTTTTCGGTTTTGATTCCAACATAGTTGGCGGCGGTGATTATTCACTTACAAAAGATTCAGACGTTGTAATTATCACAGCAGGTCTGCCACGAAAGCCCGGCATGAGCCGCGACGATTTACTTTCTGCAAACGCAAAAATCGTAAAAGAATGCACCAAAAACGTCGTGAAATATTCACCAAACAGCACACTCATTATTGTCAGTAACCCACTAGATGCCATGTGCCATGTAGCAAAAGATGTTTCTGGTTTCCCACGCGAGCGCGTAATCGGTATGGCTGGTATTTTAGATAGCTCACGCTTTAAAAGTTTTATTGCAACAGAACTAAACGTCAGCGTTGAGGATGTTTTTGCTTTTGTTTTCGGTGGACACGGCGACACCATGGTTCCAATGCCAAGATACGTATCAATTGGCGGCGTTCCTCTCACAAAAATGATGAGTAAAGAAAGAATCGACGCAATTGTTGACAGAACCAGAAAAGGTGGCGGAGAAATTGTTGGCCTTCTAAAAACAGGTTCAGCTTACTACGCTCCATCAGCAGCTGCAGTTCAAATGGCAGAAGCAATTATTAAAGATAAAAAACGCATTTTACCATGCGCAGTTCTCTTAAATGGTGAATATGGCGTTGATGGCCTATACTGTGGTGTTCTTGCTAAATTAGGCAAAAACGGTGTTGAGCAGGTTCCAGAGCTTGATATGAACACAGAAGAAAAAGCAATGTTTGATAAATCAGCTGGTGCTGTAAAAGAACTTGTTGAAGCTCTAAAAAAATTAGACTATTAATTCTTATTTAATAATCGAAAATAATTTACTTAAGAGGGCCGGTTAATTTGTATATAACATTACATTCAATCGGCTCTTGAGTTTTAAAATTCACAATTATTTTTTTTTTACAAATAGCAGAAATTACAAAAAAACCAATTTCCCCTGTACAATAGGTTTTTCGTTTCCCTCAATAAATAACTCTAAGTTATCGCCAATTTTTTCCACTTTCCCTCTTGCAATTTCTTTACTCTTATCAAAGAGGGCCACTTTTTTACCAATAATTAATGACCTAGTTTTATAAACCTCAACTAATTCTTTATAACCACCCTTACACAAAAGTTCATAATTACTAAGCAGTCGCTCTGTAAACTTTTTGAACACAAGTCCTTTTGAGCTGTTTTGGTTAATAAAATCGCAAATTGCAGCAACTTGTGGAACAAACTTATCGCGCTCGACATCGGGTTTTTTTTCAACATTAATTCCAATACCAAGCACGGCCCCAACTATAATATCATTCATTGATTGAGTGTTTACTATGAAACCCGCAACCTTACAGTTATTAACAAGTATGTCGTTAACCCACTTAATAGCGGCCCGCCCCTCAAAACCATTTATTGAATCCATTGTTTGAATTAATGAAACCGCAGATAAAACCAGAAATCCTATATTAAATTTTTCAATTTTTTGTTGCGGCGATAAATGTACTGACAAATGAATGTTCCCATAAGTTGCGGCCCACGATCTTTTTTCAAAACCGTGAAAATCTTGCCCCTCACCAGCAAGGCACAGTATTCCATCGGGAAGAGTAATATTCTTTCTTGATAAATCTAAAAGGACATCGTATTGCGACATCAAAGCCGTTTCTACAAAAAATAAATATTTCCAAAATGGAGCGTATTTAACCTTAGCTTTGAAAATATCATCTTTAAAAAATAAATATTGTGATAGTGGGCGCACCGCGCTGTCAGTATTGCTTTTTTGTATTCTTTCCCAATTTATTTTACTATCCGATAAAAACTGCTCAGCGCAGGCTGCGTTATCAGAATATACTATCATTTGATGCTTGGGCCAGCGTTTTTAATCTTTTCAGTGGTATCATTTTCAAACTGCTTAAAATTTTCCTGAAATAGTTTTGCAAGCTTTATTGCCTGAGTGTCGTAATCAGCCGGGTTTTTCCAGCTTTTGCGTGGTTTCATTATATCATCAGGAACATTTGCTACCTTAATTGGCACTTGGAAACCGAAAGTTTTATCAGTATACATTTCAACTTTATCAAGCTCACCGTCAAGTGCTGCATTAAGTAGTGTACGTGTATGATTTATTTTCATACGGTACCCGGCGCCATAAGCCCCGCCCATCCAGCCTGTATTTACAAGCCAACACTTACTATTGTGTTCTAATATTCTTTTAGAAAGAAGTTCTGCATATACCGATGGATGTCTAATCATAAAAGGTGCACCAAAACAGGCACTAAATGTTGCCTTAGGTTCTGTTACTCCTTTTTCTGTTCCTGCCACTTTTGAAGTATACCCACTAATGAAGTGGTACATTGCCTGCTCTGGAGTTAACCGTGCAATTGGCGGCAGAACACCAAATGCATCTGCTGTTAACATAATTATATTTCTTGGGTGCCCAGCAAAGCCAGATTCTACAAAATTCGGAAGATGACTTAGCGGATACGAAGCGCGTGTATTTTCTGTTAAACTTGAATCATCTAAATTAATACGATGAGTAGTAGAATCAAAAGAAACATTTTCTAATATTGTGCCAAAACGTTTTGTACACTCATAAATTTCAGGCTCAGCCTCACTTGAAAGTTTAATAACCTTAGCGTAGCAGCCACCTTCAAAATTAAAAACACCGCTACTTGACCATCCGTGCTCATCATCACCGATTAATAGTCTATTAGGATCCGCAGAAAGTGTTGTTTTACCCGTCCCTGAAAGACCAAAATAGATGGCAACATCTTTGTCGTCTTTTATATTTACATTGGCCGAACAATGCATAGGGAGAACATCTTTTGCGGGAAGAAGAAAATTTAGTGCTGAAAAAATAGATTTTTTTATTTCACCCGCATAAGCAGTACCACCAATTAAAATAAGTTTTTTTGCAAGATTAATAGCAACAAAAGTACCGCTTCTGGTGTTATCTTCATCAGGATCGGCAGAAAAATTTGGGCAGTGAAGTACCGTAAAATCTGGTACAAACTTGCGAATTCCACTGGCACCCGGCGCCTGTCTAATAAACATGTTTCTTGCAAAAAGGTTGTGCCAGGCAAACTCGTTAATTACTCTTACTGATTGTCTGTATTTTGGATCGGCCCCCGCAAAACAATCCTGCACATATAAGGTTTTGCCGCGCAAATATATTGCCATTCTTTTGTGTAATGCATTAAAGTTTTCCTCAGAATAAGTAACATTAACTTTGTTCCACCAAACATCTTTTGTGGTTTTAGGTTCATCAACAACATACTTATCTTTTGCGGCTCGACCAGTATGCTGGCCCATACTAACAACAAGAGGCCCCTGATGCGCAAGCTTGCCCTCATAATGTCTAATTGCATATTCATAAAGACCTGCACTTGGTACGTTCCAATGTACATCACCAAGATCGTGCAACCCAAGATATTCTAATTTATAATCCGGTATTAAGACATCAGCTTCCACAAAGCCTCCTCTAATAACAATACCAAGTTTTAAAATACTTATAACGATTTAAGTAGTTAATTCTTATTAACGATTTAAATCAAATGGCTCAGGAATACTTCTAAGAATTGGTTCAATTTCTTTATCGTCAAATGCCCTATACGTTTGTGTATTTACATTACCAAAAGAACACAAACTGTAAGAATGCGCCATTGCTTTTGCTTCATTCTCAACTCTGAAAATATGAATGCCGTCATATGGGCCATTGAGCCAATAAGTTTCAACGATATGAATATTGTTTTCTTCTGCAATTTTTTTAAATTCGCTTGCGCGTTTTGCAGTTTTTTTGACTTCCTTATTACCTTTATCCGTAAAGGTTAGTAACGAAATATATGTTTGCATAAAGGACCCTTTCTAATCTAAAAAAGCAAGAAATATTCCTGCAGCAACTGCAGAACCAATAACACCAGCAACGTTCGGTCCCATTGCCTGCATTAATGGATTAACCCTACCATCTGTACTGTCTGAAACAAATTTTTGAACAACCCTAGCAGACATTGGCACTGCTGAAACTCCAGCAGCTCCAATACATGGGTTTAATTTTCTACCATCTTTTAGAAAAAGATTAATAAATTTAGCAAAAACAACACCACCAAACGTGCTAAAGGAAAAAGCTATTGAACCCAAGAGCAAAATATACAGGGTTTTTATATTTAAAAAGTTTTCCGCCACCATTGTTGCACCAATTACCAGACCCAGAAACATTGTACAAATATCAATTAACGAGCCACCTGCGGTTTTTTTAAGCCTGTCAGTAACGCCACTTTCGCGAAGTAAATTACCAAACATTAGCATACCAACAAGCGGGGCACACGACGGGATGGCAAGTGACGCTATCATGCCCGTTACAATTGGAAACATAACAACGGCTGTTTTTGAAACAGTTTTTGTAGCCGGCATATCAATTGCGCGCTCTTTTTTTGTTGTCAGTAACCTAATAATGGGCGGCTGAATAATTGGAACAAGCGACATGTAGCTGTAAGCAGCAACAGCAATTGGCCCCAATAAGTGTGGCGCTAATTTGCTTGCCATATAAATTGATGTTGGTCCATCCGCTCCACCAATAATGCCAATGCTTGCAGCTTCCCTTATTGTAAAACCTAAAAGGTACATGGCCCCAAGTGCTGCTACGATAATCCCGAATTGTGCCGCTGCACCCAAAAGAAAAGTAATAGGACGCCCCAAGAGCGGTCTAAAATCTGTAAGAGCGCCTACACCCAAAAAAATTACAGGTGGTAAAATTTCAGTTTTAATTCCATTCCTGTAAATAAAACCCATAATACTTCCATCATAAGAACTCATATCTGCAAGTGGTAGATTTGCCAAAATGCCACCAAACGCTATGGGGATTAATAAAAGTGGTTCGTAGTTCTTCTTTATAGCAAGAAAAATAAGGGTCCCCGCAATTGCAAACATAACAAAATTTCCAATTGTCAAATTCGCAAAACCGGAGTGATATATTAACTTAGTTATAAAAAACATTAAAAAGCCCTCATATTATCGACAATATTGGTTTAGTAGAATCAACCTCGTCGCCAATACGTGAAAATACTTCAGACACTCTTCCATCACATGGTGATTTAATATCGTGCTGTGCCTTCATGGCTTCAATGGTTGCAACCACATTGCCTTTTTTAACTTCATCACCTGTTTTAACAAGAATATCTGAAATTTCAACGGTTCCAGAAAATGTAGAAAAAACCTTGGTGCCATTACTTACTGCTGTTTCTGCCGCTCCATTACCCTTTTTGGTTTCTAAAACTGATTGGGTTTTTGCAGCATTAGCGGGTTCAACTGTAATCATAAAAACCCTGGTTTTGCCTCTTTCTTCCTGAACCACACATCTTGACGTTACAGGCTGTGTAATTGTGGACTGCACAACGTTTGTCACAACTGGAGCGCTAACTGGTGTATCCGTGGTTTTCTTTTTAAGCGGAACATCGATTTTTCCTTTTTTTGTAAGAAACCGAAGTCCCTCGTTAGCTTCAATTTTCTTTCCAGGCACCATAGAGGACATTACCAGAAAAACATTAACATCTGTTTCGGGAAGGTTGTTGTCTCTAAGTGCTTGCTTTGCAGGCTCAATATTTACTGGAGCTGCCTCAAGCGGATCACCTTCAAAAACAGGAACCTTAAGCTGCTCTGAAGCGATTTTCACAACTTCTGGATCTGGTTTAAGCGGGGTTTTGCCAAAGTATCCTAAAACTGCGCGTCCAAAGCCTGACTCAATTTTTTTCCATCTCCCATATAAAATATTATTAAAAGCCTGAAGCCAGTATTGCTGGCTGCCCGGCGTAACGCTGGTCCACGCACCACCGGCTTTAACTACAACTGGAAACTCTGCAAGAATATCACTATATTTACTTAACAAACCGGCCTTTGCCATCATATGGACGTTAGGTCCAATGGCACCACCTGGCATTGGAAAACCAATTACCCTCGCATCTGCAGTTGTTGTTGTAGGATTAAAATCATAATCTTTCATCAGGTCGTTTAGAATATTTTCAACTTCAGAAACTTTTTCAATATTAAGATCTAACGAATAACCTGTCCCCTTAAGTGCGTGATGCATTGATCTTACATCGGGTTGGACAGTTCCACTTGCCATCGGCCGAATGGAAAGGTCAATACCGTCAACGCCGGCCTCAATTCCAGCCATATAACAAGCAACTGCCATACTTGCAGTATCGTGGGTGTGCTGCCAAAGTGGCATTTCGGGCGGCATTAATTTTTTTAAACCAATGGCTGTATCATAAATTGTTTTAGGGTCACATGTTCCGCTGGCGTCCTTAAGGCAGATGCTGTCAATGCGAACATCACTCTGTAAAAGTTTTTTACCAATGTTGATATAAAATTCTGCCGTGTGAACTGTATCAGAATGAAACGGAAGCCCCATCAAAGCAATACACACCTGATGGTGCATTCCTGCATCAACAATGGGTTTTCCTGTTTTAATAAGATTTTCAACATCGTTCATATAGTCGAAATTTCTGTCCCAAGTTGTTCCATATTCCTTCATTAGTTTTGCCTGAAGCGCAAGCCCCGCAATTGACTGTGTTGTTAACGTAACACCAGAAACTGACCTTGTTAAAATCTGTAAATCAACATCCGGGCCAACAGTTTCCCTAATTTTTTTCATGTCATAAAACGGATCTTCGCCAAGATAAAAAAACGGGGCCTGAAAACGCGCGCCACCACCAAATTCAATGTGGCGAACACCGGCCTCAACAGATGCCTTTACTGCTGGTAAAAAATCATTTAACCGCACCTTTCCGCCAAAAGAGCTTTGGAGTCCGTCCCGAAAAGGGGTAAACATTACCCTGATAGTTTTTTTGTTTTTTGAATATATCATTTTACTACCTCTATCTTTGTAATTTTTGTACCTGGATAGGTTTTATTCATTGTTGTTGTTAGCGCTGCCAATAATTCAAAATCATCCTTTTTTTCTGGAAAAAAAACATTAATTAGTTGAATTACGCCAGCAAGAAAAATTAGCAAAATAAAAACACCGATAAGAACAACGATACATATGAAAAATAAGCTGGAAGTGTCCATATTTTTTACTCGCAAACTAAGAGTTATTACTTATCCAAACAAGCTTAAAAAAAAGCCAGTCCCAAATAATATTACCAACGTGTTGTTGGCTTCACCTTTACCACCTTGAGCCTCATTTTTGCAACGTCTATAAGAATTATGTTTCTATGATTTTTATAAAAAAATAGTATATTAACCAAAACGTCTGTAGCGTTAAATACTATGCCCTTCATGCCGGGGCGCACCAAACCAAACACGAAGTGGAAAAGCACGACGCCCCCGTGCGTTATATGTATTATATCTGCATCAAATATTATATACTTTTATCTCGCAATCAATTAGTAATCCTCCTGTAAGGAGTAAACACATATGAGCTTAATGGATACTTTTAAAAATAAGGCAAAATCAAATATTAAACACATCGTGCTTCCAGAAGGAAACGACGTAAGAACAATCCAAGCCGCATCTATTGTATTGAAAGAAGGTCTTTCAAAAGTCACATTACTCGGCAACATTGATGAAATCAAAACTCTTGCAAATAAAAGCAATATCGATATTTCTAATGTCCCAATTATTGATCCTGAAACATCAGAAAAACTTAACGAATATTCTAATATCTTTTTTGAAATCCGAAAAAAGAAAGGCATCTCAAAAGAAGACGCCATAAAAACCATAAAGGATGTCGTATACTTTGGTACCATGATGGTTCACACAGGGGACGCAGATGGCCTAGTCTCTGGTGCCGCGCACACAACTGCGGATACAATTCGCCCAGCTCTGCAAATTATCAAAACAGCCCCTAAAATTAGTATTGTTTCAAGTTCTTTTATTATGGTTGTACCAAACTGTAATTATGGACAAAATGGGACATTTATTTTTGCAGATTGTGCCGTTAACCCAAATCCTAATGCCGAGGAACTTGCCGCAATTGCAATTTCGTCAGCTAGGACTGCAAAAGTTCTTTGTGATATGGAACCCAAAGTTGCACTTATTTCTTTTTCCACCAAGGGGAGTGCCAAACACGAGCTTGTTGATAAGGTGCAAAAAGCACTTGCTATTGCAAAAGAAAAAGCTCCTGATCTTGATATAGACGGAGAATTTCAAATTGATGCTGCAATAGTTCCTAAAGTTGGAGAAAGAAAAGCCCCAGGAAGTAAAATTGCAGGCAAGGCTAATGTTTTAATTTTTCCTGATCTTCAATCTGGAAACGCTGGTTATAAACTTACAGAGCGACTTGCCGGTGCTTCCGCTATTGGTCCTTTTCTTCAGGGCTTAAACAAACCCGTTAATGATTTATCAAGAGGTTGCTCCGTTGAGGACATTGTAAACGTTGTAACAATAACATCCGTTCAGGCACAGGCCTCAAATTAATATTTAGGAACAGTAATGATTATTTTATCCATAAACTCCGGCAGCTCATCTGTTAAATTCATGCTATTTAATTACGAAAAGCAAGAAACCCTCGCAACGGGTATTGTTGAACGTGTTACCATTGGTGAAAGTTTTATCAACTATACTGCCCAGGGATGCGATACTCAAAAAATACAATACGACTGTGAGGATCACGGTGCGGCAATTGATTTAATTCTAAAAACAGTTGTTGATGAAAAAATTGGTGTCTTAAAAAACATTAATGAAATTTCCGCTGTTGGACATAGAACTGTACATGGCGGCGAAAAATTTAAGCACTCAATTAAAATAAATGACGATGTCTTAAAAACAGTAAAATCGCTTTACGACCTTGCTCCTCTCCATAATCCTGCCAACGTTTTGGGAATTGAGGCCGCCATGAAAGCACTGCCCAATGTTCCACACATGGCAATACTTGATACTGCCTGGCACCAAACCATGCCCGCACATTCATACATGTATGCCACCCCAAAAGAGTGGTACGAAAAATATTCTTTAAGAAGATACGGCTTTCATGGAACATCATTTTTATATGTTTCAAAAAGGGCCTCTGTTTTGCTGCGTAAAGATCCACTTAAATGCAACCTTATTTGTTTACACATTGGAAGTGGTGTTAGTGCAAATGCAATCAAAAACGGCCTTTCGTACGACACAAGCATGGGCCTCACGCCACTTGAGGGTTTAATTATGGGTACCCGTGCTGGTGATCACGATGCGGCTTTGGATTTTTATATAATGGATAAAGAGAGCCGCTCTCCAAAGGAAATGAATTCGATTTTAAATAAAAAATCGGGTGTTTTTGGAATAACCGGGAAATACACAGATAGACGCGATGTAATTGATGCTGCAGAAAAAGGCGATGCACACGCAAAACTTGCAATCGAAATGGAAAGCTACCGAATAAGAAAATACATTGGGGCATATATGGCGGCAATTGGTGGCGCTGATGCCATTGTGTTCACTGCCGGTGTTGGAGAAAAAGCCTGTATAATAAGGGAAATAGCGCTTGAAGGACTTGAGTTTATGGGTGTCAAACTTGATAAACAAAAAAACAGTCTTGCAAGAACCGGGAACGCTGAGGTTGAAATAAGCGCCAATGATTCAAAAGTGAAGATTTTTGTTATTCCCACAGATGAAGAACGTGTATTTATCGAAGATGTTGTAGGCCTCTTAAATGGCACTTATGACGTACACACAAATTTTACGTATTCGTTCCAATCTAAAAATTACGTAAACCCCATTCGAGTAGCTGAATTTGAAAAAGAATGTATTAAAAACCCACAACTTAAAAAGCTTCAGGTCAAACCGTAAACACTGAACCCATAAAATACTTATAACTTTTAAGTAGCTGTTCGGTTTTTGACAATAAAAAACAAATTTCATTATTATACATTCGTGGGTCATCCATCTATGTTTTTCATAATATTCTTCTAATTAATTTTTATAAAAAGTTTTGGGAGGAGGGCCGAAGGGACACCCTTTTGGGGGATGTCCAAAGCTTTTCACTAACACTTAAGTTAGCTTTAGCACCTGGAACAACCCCCGGTGGGGTATCCCTCCGGCCCAAGAGAGAGTAGAGAGATAGAGGAGCGCATGAGGGACACTTTTTATAAATATTAAAACTTTTTTTAACTTCACTTATTCTTTTAAGCTCAATGTTACAGCTTGAAAGAAAAACAACTGATTCTGTAAGAAGTACTACTGCTATTAGTGCAAAAAGCATTTTTTTAGTTTCCGCTACCGCTTCTTTTTTTTCCCAGTATTTATGCTTTATGTTTTCTTTCAAGCTGTTCATGATTTTAAGTAATTGCGAGGAGCATGCCAAATTCATCTATTTGTTTTTATTGTGTTTTTACGTTCACACGTCTTGCTTTGATCCATGTCAAATAAGACACAATGCCTCTTTTTTTACCCATTCCTTCGCATATCAATAATTAGTCGCCCGTGAAAAACCGGATTTTCAGCAAATATTGGGGGGCACGGGCGACTAATTTTCTTGTACTAGGCCGTGAATTATTCTGAAAATCGACTTTTTCCAATTTTTATGCTTAGATAATGTTTAGGCCTCTTTAATACGCGTTTTATTGGGAAGTAGGTTTTATGATTCGTGCCCTTGTTGTTAAAAAAAGATTTCCATTTATCATTACCCTGTTCCTTACATTTATAGTTTCTCAAAATGCATATTCAGGACAAAAAAAAGGCTATGTTCTTGAAATGAAGGAAGTTAGGGAGGCTGAAATTAATGCTGCTGAATCCTCAGGCTCGGTCACAGGGCTGAGTATTACTGCAAAAAAGTTTCCCCTCAAAAAGAAACTAATTGAAAACAAGGAAGTTGAAGTTGCTGTTATTAAAGGCACATACAAACAAGAAAAGTGGAACCTAGTTTGTGAAGCAAACGATGAACCAAGCGAGGTTGTTCTTGATAAAAAAGGAAACTTTACTCTAGAAATTGAAGTCGAAGAAGATGAAACCACAAAAGTTGAATTCCTGGCAGTTGGGCCCACTGGCGAAACTCAAAAACAAATATTTGGCGTTTTTACGCCAGAAATTAAGGGCAAAACAAGTAGTATTGCCCAAGCTCAATCAAAACGCGCAATAAAAATATTAGAATTTTTACCTCCTGAAGTATATTTAGATGGCACAAGTGCCATAGGTTATACAAGCGGTACAGTACCAGCAGGAGCGGATTCGCCATTTTTATTACAATATACTTCAGGGTTTACTGCGGCATATTTTGTTTATAATAGGGCAATAGCCACAGGCTTTACTACAGATTTTAGAATAATAAACCAACATTCAGATGTGGATACAAAAGTTGGAAACAGGCGCGCTTTCAGGTTTATGTTTTTTGCACCAACTATAATTGCAGACATTAAACAGTGGGTTCCCGAAATAAGAGTTTTAACAAAATTTGACTTACAATTCCTTGGAAACTTTAGCTTAAGAAACACCACAACTGCAGGCGCAAGCCGCAC
The DNA here is from genome assembly GCA_964596435.1 of uncultured Oligoflexia bacterium. Taxonomy (GTDB): domain Bacteria; phylum Bdellovibrionota; class UBA1018; order UBA1018; family CAZQUK01; genus CAZQUK01. The sequence goes on along the minus strand of CAZQUK010000047.1, from coordinate 356 downwards.
CTTTACGGGCCCATTTGGAATACGCTTTACTGCACTATATCCTGTAACTGAGCTTAGTTTTCTAAAATACAGTTTTTTAGAGCGCGTACTTGCAGGCATTCACTTTGAAACTGTAACTTATAGTAAGGAAAGTTTATCAACAACCGGAGAGGCTACACTTGCCACAAAGCAAACATTCACGCAGTTTGGTCTAACGGCAATTTTTCAGTTTTAATGGGAATGTACTGACTTTTGTGTAAACCGGCAAAACAAAATGTTATAGGCTAATACCAATTCCAATAAATGTGCAATTATTGAGTGCTACTACCCCAATTGAGCAAAAAAACTTAAGTGTCTAGACGAAATAGATAGAAAAA
>CAZQUK010000046.1:0-13666 GCA_964596435.1 uncultured Oligoflexia bacterium | reverse complement strand
TTGTTTCAGCGCCACTTTTAAATCCGGATGGTCATTTTAGATCCTTTAAAACAAGAACAAATGCAAGAAAGGTTGACTGTAATCGAAATTTTAATACAAAAGATTGGCACAATAATGCCCTAAGAATATGGAAAACAGAGTTTAAATCTGCCAAAAGAAGATATCCGGGGCCCTTCCCTGCTTCAGAACCTGAAACTATTTTCCAACAGGAATTAATAAAAAAATACCTGCCTCAAAAGATTTTAAGCGTTCATGCTCCGCTTAGCTTTTTAGATTATGACGGTCCTAATGGACTGGATAGGTTAACGTTATCAAGATTTCCTAGAGAATATGTTGAAAAGTGTTTAGATTTGAAAAAAATGGTAAAGGCAACACCTGGTGGTTATTTTCCAGGCTCACTTGGAAATTATGCCGGGCAGGAACGGGGCATACCAACATTTACGCTAGAGCTTCCAACGGCAAACCGCAAAAAGGCAGAGGAGTACTGGAGTGTTTTTTCACAAGGGATTAAAACAGTAATTTTTTACCGTGTGCCGGAAATAAAACCTCCACCAGCCGGATAAAACATAAAAGAGGTTAAATGAATTTATTAAAAAAAAATATTATAAATAAACCATGGTTTTTTGTTCCATTTGTTTATTTTGTGCTAATGCTGCTTCATGCCTCGTTTATTGGAGTAAGCGATGATGAGGCTTACTATTGGGCGCTGTCAAAAACTCCATCGTTTGCTTATGCTTTTCATCCACCGGCCGTGGCTTGGCTAATTGGTGCTTTTCAGTTTTTATTTTCCTGGATCTTTGGTGAAAACTCAGAAACTCTTTTACGAATGCCTGGCATTCTTTGTATTGCATTAACTGTGGCACTAGCTTTTCACTGGCTCTATATTTCAGGGGCGGATGTAAAAAAAATAATAAAGAGTTCTTTTTTGTTTTTTTCATTTGCTGGCTTGTTTGCACTATCTTGGATGATGGTTCCTGATTCATTGCTTTTTTTGGCAATGATGCTCCTTTTTTATGTCACCTGGAAAGTCTGTTTTAATGAACCTGGGAAGTCGTATGCTTTTTTATTGGCCGCCGGGGCGTTTTTGGCTGTATTATCGAAATATTCAGCAGTTCTTATTGTTTTTTCGTCAATGCTTGCTGTTTTAATTTGGTCCAGAAAAGAATTTAAAATAAAATCAATAATTGCGCTGATTGTTGGAACACTACTTGCTTCAATCCCTGTTGTTGTTTGGAACGCTTCGCATGAGTGGAGCTCTATTCTTTATCAGATCCAAGATAGACATTCAGGTGATGGTGCGTTTTCATTATTAAGATATGCGCGTTTTTGGGCCATTGAAACCGTGGTGCTTGGCCCTGTGTTTTTGATTTATTTTCTTTTTCTTTTTTTTAGATTGAAAAGAAGTATACTGAGCCGGTTTATTGCTGTTTGGGTGCTGCCTTCTGCTTTTATTTTTTGTGTGCAACCTGGTTTTTCAGATTTTAAACCACACTGGGTTTTTATTGTTTGGTTGCCTGTTGTGCTTGAGTTTTTACATGAGTACACTAAGGGCAAGTATATTAGATATGCACTATTTCAAAAAATATGGGGACTCACGCTTGGCGCGCTCGTTATTATTTCTTGCCATTATCCACTTCTTGCGGTTGTAGCTGATGCCGTCGGAAAACCCCTGAATGATATAAAATTTGATGTTACAAACGATCTTTATGGATGGGATGAATTACCCGGAGTGCTAGAAAATAAATTTAGAAAAGATTATCGAGAAATACCAGTTATTGGTTCGCGCTATCAGACTGCATCGCAAGCGGCATTTGCGCTTGGCAATAAAACTAAGGTTTCAGTTGTTCCTCGCGATTTAAAACAAAAAGATGAATGGCCAATGCTAAGTGAAGTGGATAGTTATGGTCCTGTGTGGCCCGAGTTACTCTCACAAGTAATTTTTGTTTCTGATAACCGCTATGTTGCACCTCCAGCTTTCAAAAACGCAAGATGTACTGTTGTTGGTGAAATAAAAAAATACAGACAAAAATATTTGGCTAAAATTATTAAGGTCTGGGATTGTATACCAATACCTAAAATTGGTTAGTAACCTTAGTGTTTATTGTTTCTAGAACTATTAGTTATTCTTTTTTGGTATCCGAAGATTCCTCGGTTGCATTTTTTGCAGATGGATCGTTAGTTGGAATGAATTCCACGTCAGGAAGAAGTACTCTTATAAGTACGCGTCTTGAGCGCATGTTATATTCTTCATCATCGTAAACGCCTGCAGGTTTTCGCTCGGTTGTTTTGTTGTCAGAATAAGAAATTGCAACAATTTGACCGGGATCAAAGCCGTAATCAACAAACATGCGTGCAACGGTGGTTGCTCTGGCGCTTGATAGTTCCCAGTTTGAAATATACTTTCCACCAGTAACTGGTCTCATGTCTGAATGTCCCTCTATAATTACCCTATAATTTCCAAGTTCGGTTTTTTGCTTATTCTGAATTGAGCGGATAATTCTGGAAAGTATCAGCTTTCCGGGGGGCCTTATGTTTGTACTTAATGAGTCAAAAAATATTCTTGATTCAAATGCAATAGCAACACCGCTTGAGTCAGAAAATACTGAAACATCTCTTGGTAACCCGGTTTCTTCGATTGTTTGAGTGAGCAGATCTCTTAGCTCTTCGCCGGGGGGGTCGTATTCGCCGGAAAACTTTTTAGCTATTGATTTTCTTACCTCTTCGTAATCTGAGGTGCCAACTTTTGTAATTGCAAAAAGCATAATAAAAAAAGCACAAAGAAGAGTCATCATGTCGGCATAGGAGATGAGCCAATTTGATTCGTCGTCATGAGTACCGTGTTGTTTTTTCTCTTTGCGGCGCCGCTCTTCATTTGCGACCATTTTATTTGCTTCTTCTATAAACTTTTGGTTGTTTGTTGGCATTATTTTGCTCCGAATAAAAAATATTCTTTAAGCGGCCTCCTTCTTTCTCGTGACTCGTTTATTAGGTGCCAAGAAAGAATTTAAGCTTTCACGCATTGCAACCGGGTTGACCTGGGCCTTTAGCATCATAGTTCCCTCAACCATGATCCTTCTGTGAACCATTTCCTGTTTTGTCAGCTCGGTTAGATTTTCTGCAATTGGTAAAAAAATTAAGTTTGCAATAGCAATACCATAAAGTGTTCCAACTAAACCAATTGACATTGCCGGTCCAATTAATTTTTGGCTGTTTGGTTGTCCAATATTTTGCAAAACTGCAATCATACCAAGTGTGGTTGCAAGAAGTCCAAAAGCCGGTGGGAACCTTCCAATCGTTCTGAACATGTTGGCTTCGTGCATGAGTCGCTCTTCGGTGCTTTGAAGTCGCTGTTCAAGAGCGTCTCTAAGTTCTCTGTCGCTTAAAACACCATCGGCCACCATCGTAATTGCTTCTTTGAAAAATGGGTCCTTAATGTTTGGAATTACATCTTTAAGCGCTCCAACACCTGCGCCAACTTTCTTGTTTAGCTCCATTAGGTCCATTATTGTTTTTTGGTAATTTACTTTTCTTTTTCCTATAACACGCAAGAAAAAAACTTTTAATAAAGCAAGTAATTTAGGAATTGGAAAAGATATACATGCAACAGCTGTTGTTCCACCCACAACAATCATTATTGCGTGTTTATCCAGAAAAAAAGTTAAGTCATTCATTGCTTCATGAAGGGAGGTTATTAAGAGGCCAATACCCAAAACAAGACCAATTATTGATGATAGGTTCATACTACGCAGCCTCCTTTTTCTTTTTGAGAGCAACTCTCCAGAGTTGGTATTGACTTGTTACGTAATTTTCATCAAGTACCCTAAGTCTCTCAACCAAAGTTTGGATACAGTTTTCATAAAATCTGATGCTTCTATCTTGAGAAGTTCGAATAAAGTTTTGCAAAGCTTCCTTTGAAATATAATAAAAGGTGCAAGGCGTTACGGCTTTAACCGTTGCAGAACGTGGGGAGGTATCGATAAGCGACATTTCGCCAAAAAAACCGCCAGATTTAATTTGTGCAACTTCGTACATATCTCCCGTAAGCTGGTTGCTTTTATAAATACCGACCGTTCCTTCTAATATAAAAAAAACACCCCACGAGCATTCTCCCTCAATAACAATATTGGTGTGCGCCTCGGCTTTCATGGTTTTGCCTTCAGCAAGGATTTTCTGAAGCTCTTCGTTGCTAAAGCGTTCCATAAGTTTTACATCCTTAAAAATTTCAGTTGATAGTTTTTGTATTATTTCTACCATCCAGCCACCTTTTGTATTTGTTGTGCTTCGGAATGATCGTGCCCATTTGTAACTGCTGCAGTTATGGCGTCACTTTCTGAAAGCAGTCTGTCGTTTGCTTCAACTAGGTTAATAGTGCCTTCGTTTGAAAGAACTTTAATGCGGTTAATGATTTTTCTTTCCGCCAGGTCATACATATCAAGCTGAAGATCGCCGATTGACTCAAGCTCTTCTTTAAGATCAGCAACCAAGTCATGGGGAGACTTTTCAAATATAGTACTCCTAACGTGCTCTGGTGCGCCCTTAAGAAAGTGAATAAGCTCGCTATGCTTGAGGCTTAAAATAATTTCAAGCAAGTGGCTATCGCGTATGTGTCGTAGTGTATCAAGACTTACGAGTTTACTCTTAATGTTTCTTGCGCCATCTGGGTTTGATAATTCAAGAGTCTTAACAATAGACTTTTGAGTCGATGAATCGGCTTTTTCAAGAAGACTAACGAGGACCTCAGAGCCCGGAAGTGCCTCTGTGTTGAGTTTTGGATTTTCGCGCATTTTAAGTTTAAGCGAATTTGCAATGTTGAAAATATAATCTCTTGGTAGATAGTCAACACGCGTAAGTTCAGATAAAAGTTCGTTTTGAATTTTTTCATCAAAAAATGAATATATCTGAGTTCTTTTTGCTGGATCCAGTTGTGTCATGATGATTGCTTTAACTGTAAGAGATTCTGTCCTGATAAGTTCGGCAATTTGTTTTGCATCCATATCAACAAGAAAATCAAATAAGTTAGAGGACCTGTTTCCGATAACAAAAAGTTTTGCAGAAACGGTTCTGTTGTGAAGTTTTCTTAAAAGAGTAAGTTTGTCTTCGCTATCGGTTTCAATTGGGTTTTTTGCGTAAAACTCCATTAAATTACTTATATTAGATTGGAGGTTTGGATCTTTAAGTAGGTCTACCACAATACCTTCTCCAAAAAAGTTAATATACTGTGATGTGACTTCAATTCCCTCTTCTGTGAGGATTCTTCCAAAAACTTCTTTTGCAACTTTTGGGTGTTCTGCAAAAATATGTGATAGCTCTGACATAAGATTTTCAATCTCATATCTGGCCGCAAGTTTTTTGGATCTGTCGCCCCTGGCACCAGAGCCTGAGCCTTGGCCAAGTTCACTTTTTCCGGTTGGGTCCTTAAAAAAGTGGTAAACTGGTGACAATGGGTTCTTTGCGTGATGAATAAAAACCAAAATAATAAAGAGTAAAAGTATAACAGCTGCAGAAAAAATTATTCCAAAGGTCTTAAATTTTGCGAGTTCTTTTTGTACGGCGTCGCCATCCTCTACGCGTTCAATTTTTTCATATTTTTCATATTTTTCATTTTTTTGGTTCGTATCGGACTTTGATGATTTTTGTTCGGAATTTACCTCACTACTTTTTTCACTAAGGGCACTTGATTGGCTATCAACTGAAGAAAGTCCGCGTTTTCCGCCGCGTCCACCCCCTGCGCCGCCAGAGGCAAAATCTCCCCATTCGCCAGAACCAGGATTTGGGAAGCGCATAGATCTGTAACTTAAATCAACGTTTGAAAAAAAGCTTGTTTTAAGTCTTGCCATTTCAAGTATGTTCATTCTTTCTTCAGGGCTTAATGATTCGTCCATTAGGATGGTTGATGCTAAACTTTTAATTTTAATGGCAGTATCCCCTTCTTGTAAAAATTCACCTGGTTTTCCGTACTGAACTTCTTCTGGGTTAACGGCTTCTGTTGAAATTTCAAAATCCACAAGCAGACACCTGTTTGGACAAAACCGGTTAAAAATTTCCTCTGCTGTATCTTTAAATTTCTTTACAGCCTCAGATCTTAGGTTAGCAATAATTGCGGCTGAATGAGCGGGTTGAGGAAACTTAGAAATCTTTGTGTTTATTGAAACAGGGTAGTCTAGTACATCAAGATATTGGGTTGCAAGATCCAGTACTTTTCCTCTTGAAACTGGGCCAAGTTTTTCGTCAATTAAAAGGTTAATTTTTGCAGAAGATGGTGCCAGTTTCATGCTGGATTCTGCTTCGTCAAACCCTGGCGCCAGATCGTCTTGTGTTGCAAGATCAACCTGCACATCTACAGACATGAGCTTGCACTCTTCACGGCAATATTTTTCTAAAACGGGGTTTATGAGATTTTTTAATTGAATGGTTGTTACTTGCTTAACTGAATCCATGGCGTCCCCGGCGCTTGCAGCTAATGATGTGGATGGCAGAAAAAGAATCAAAGCTGTGAGCATTATTGCTATCCATAACTTCCTGGTATGTGCTTTTATATTTGACCTATTTGTGGTCATAAGTTGAGTTCCTCTCATTTTATTTACCTCTGTCCTTGTTGAAGATTTGTTATCTTCTTCTTCTTGCTTAAATAGCGTTTTAATGACTCATTATTTGGTTCAAGCTTGAGTGCCTGTTCCCATGCTTGAATTGCTAAGTCTTGGTAACCTAATCTATCAAGCACTGTTCCGCGCATCTGATAAGCTTTTGGGTTTGTTGGGTGCCTGCTGATTACTTTATCTGTTTCTATTAGTGCAGCCTCGTGTCTGTTTTGTTTAAATAGTTGTTTTATAAAATCCATAGATGCAAGATAACTGTCATCATAACTTAAATCACCTTCTTCTGGTACAACGCCAAGTTCGTTTTCTATGGCTCTTTTCTTTTGCAATTGATTGCCTGAAGCTTGTGGGAAGCTCTTTGTGATTTGTCTATCTGTATAGGATGGTTTTTTGTCGCGATAGCGTTCATCAATTATGCCATCTATTGCTGCTGGTGACCTGCCATCATCAAGAGGAAGTTCAAAACTTGATTTGCCTTCTGGAATTTCGATCTCAAGTGAACGGCTTGCTGTTTTTGATCTAAGTAGAATATGCTGGTTTCTTCCCTGTTCTGGGTTACCCCAAAATGGATTTTCAATTGGACGATTATCAACGTATGGATCTTTAAATGTTCCACAAGCGCTTAAAAAAACTATTCCTGTTATTAAAAAAGCAACCCATCTTGGTCTTTTGTTGTTAATCACAATTATCTCCCTTTTAGTTAAAATAAATAACTAACCCCTATTCCAGCTTCAATTCCTGAAACACTGCCAACCGCAACGCCTCCAATAAATGCTGTAGCTGGTGGTCTGAATCCCAGGTTTACTGCAAATGCATAGTGCTTTCCAAAGCGCCATTCGTAATTTGCCCTAAATAATCCGCCTAAAAAACCCGCTGCGTATGTTCCGCCAATGCCAAGACAAAGGCTCTGTCTTATTTGGTGGTAGTTTTCAAGCGGTCCCATGAAATTAAAAGCATGAACAAATAGTAAGGTAAGATTTATTCCGCCAAACTGATAAATACTATTTGGAGAGTTTGAGCCGGCAAGAGAATTGGCCTCAAATAGATAGTTAAGCTCGAATCCAACTTCTTTGTTTCGGTTCTGGTATCTTTCAACCATTCTAAAACCAAGGCCAACGGTTCCAACGTATCCGGCAAGATTTTTTTCATATAGATAATATGGGATCAGGCGGTATTGAATTTTGGGCTCATATTCAACTTGATCTCTAGCTTCATCTATCTGGCTATAATCAACGCCGCGCCTGAAAGCGGCCGCCCGTGATGTTTCTGAGTTATAGCTTCTTGACCAAACAACAGAAGATGATTCGGGCTTTACGATAAATAATGATAGGATCATGCCGGATGGTTGATAAGTGAAAGCGATATCCATAAAATCTTCAATGCCGGAAATTTGTGCAAGCCTTGTTAGTTCTTGGGGGTTGTCGTTTGGTGATTTGATAATAACCCGGTTGCCTTCAATTGTTGCACGACTTGAGCGGCAAGGCAGGCATTGTATGATTCTTGTTTTTGAATGTTTTAAAATTCTTTCCGTAACTAAAAGCTCCAGATGATTTTTAAAAGATGTTGGAACGTTCTCGCTGGTCGCAATGTTTCTTATGGAAAGATCCTGAAGTCCTTTTACGTTTCCGTTTTGAATATCAAATTCAAAATCCGCTAAAAGATCGTCTAATACTTCATAAAAACTTCGCATTTGTTCTTCGTTGTCTCTTTGAATTGTAACTTTTGATGAAGAGGTATCGATTTGATTTGTGCTATCTGTATTTTCTTCTGCAGATGCTTTTGCACTAAGGGTTGAGCTAAGTAAAATCGCGAGAATAATTGCCACAGGCTTGAGTCGCTTTTTATTTTTGTTTAAATGGCTGTCGCTCATAGTTTTTTCCTTTTTACGTAGAGGGAATCCCTCAATGGACGTTTCGGCTTTGATTAAATATATTTAAGGAATTTAAGATGGAGTAAAAAGGTCAACGAAAATTTTATTAAGTTGATCGAGGCTTATTCCGAAGTGGCAGATGGAGTACTTTGGATGAACTTTGGGACTAAAAACGTCTTTTGGGCCTTAGGGCTTGGTTTGGGGGCTTTTTGGGTTAGTTGTACAACTACTCAAAAAGAGTTACCGCCGCCCATGCCACCGCCTGAGCCACCACCATACACGCGGGTATCGCACCCTGTTGGTAACGATATAGGCGATGTTATTGTTATTTTTTATAAGCCAGAGTCTCCGGATAGAAAAACCCTAACTGACTGCGACAAAGACTTTAGAGATCTACTAAGTAAGACTCAGGTTGCAGAAGAAATAAAACAAGCAGCAAACGAGTTTGTAAAAGAAGACCCAGTTTCTTATCACTGGTGTTTTTATTCAAAAGTTTTGGATGTTGAAGAGGGTGTTCAAAAACAACCGTTTTTATTTGAGCGTCAAAAAGTTGTCGTTGAAGGGTACGAATTTATAACCCCAATTGCGAAAGCATTTTACAGAGAATATAGAGACTCAAGATACTGGCGCTGGGCAATTGAGTACTACAAACATTTAAGTGAATTTGTGTTTGATGAAAGAGTAAATACTACTGAAACAACCAAGCAGGAACTTGTAACAGGGGTACCTAGTTTTTATGGTTGGCGAGCACCCCAAGAAGCATCAAAATCGGAAGATCGTGTAATTGAAAAATACGGATTAAGAAAGCCTGAGGATATAAACGCACAAACCCAAGCGCAGGGCGAGCCACTTGGGGCCGGGGTTACGTCTGCAGATTCAATACCCGCCCAAGTAGATAGTAATAAAGGAAGCGTTAAAAAGCCTGGTTCCAGTGCCAAGAAAAGAGCGCCGGCTGCTGCGGCAAAGCCTGCAAATAAGCCAGCTGAAGAGTCAAACGACGACGCTCTTTTTGAAGAGGAAGAGTTATAGGTTGGCATTCTGACAGAGGTGGGTGCCTTGGGCAGGAAAATAAATTTTTTATAATTAAAATATCAGCTTAAATGTTGCAAGAACCCCATAATGATCTGAGGGTGGAATCCTTGACGGCCTATCACTTCCAAAGAAACAGTTTTCAAGTAATATGTTAGAACAGGCTTCGTTAGATATTTGGACATTATCATTTGTAAATTGTAGTTTTGATGAATACGGTAAAATATTTTCATTCTTATTAATAAAAATATAATCAATAAATTCTGGAATTATTTCTTTATTTGCACCTTCGCCATTTTTTGCATTATAATTGTTAACGCTATCAAAACTATATTTTGAACCAATATTATTGAATAAATGAAAAACATCAATGAAAGATGCCTCGTTTGTGAGTATCTTGTATTCTTTTGTTAGCGTTTCAGAATACTCGTTATTTTTACTGTCAAAGTAAACAGGATGAGTATTTAAATCTGCTGTTATTATTTGTACCCCATGTTTTTTTGTTCTGTTGATATAATCAATAAGTTCATTTACTTGATTATATCTTATTCTCATCTGATCTTCATTGTAGCCTGTGACAGAATCTCTGTCTGGATAGACGGCACCAAGGTGAGAAACATAAAAATCTATCACACCCACACCAGGTATATCTATTTCAATATGCAAAGCTCCTTTGTTTGCGCCAATTTTTTCGTCCATTGAAGTATCAACCGGAAAAACAAGAGGGCGGGAATAGCCTACAATAATATAATTTTTTTTGGTTAGTAACAGGAGACCATTTCCAAATCTTCCAGCTACAGAGCCTTTCATTATAATAACTATTTTTATAAATGTGTTTTAATGAGTTTATTAAATATGACCTCGATTTATTATTACTATCTAATATACTAGGTATTGGCCAAACTTCCTGAAGGGCTACTATATCTGCATTAGTTTTCAAGATCATATTAGGTATGCTTTTTAGCCGGTATTGTAGGGATGTTTGAGATTTACCAACCGGTAGTAACCACGCGTTAAAAGTTAAAACTCTTAATTTATCATTTGCTTCGTGAATTTCAGTCAAACCAATCAACATTGAAAGACACATTATAAAAAAAGCTAAAACACGATAGCGTCTGATTCTGGTTTTCATTCGGGCCGCCTTTAATAGATAAAAAGATTAAGTTAACCAAAACACCATACCGTGGCGCGTCATAAATACAAATAATCATTAAGCAGTTGGTACGAACATGTTCCTACAAATACTTGAGTAAAAAGATCTAAAGTTTTATGAATAGTTGACCGAATAGGTATGCAATTAGGGGCAAAATAAGTTCTCCCAGCGCGACAGTGGGACGTTCCTGATTATGCGCAGGGTACAGTAATTCCTGCACATTTATATACAGATCGCTTTTGATGCGCTGAGCATGTGGTGTGCTCTTTTGTGTCGAGGCGAGAGTTCACGTTCGATGCATTGGGTGCAATGGTGCATTCATTTTGTGTCGTGGTGAAAAAATGCTTATGGCATTTATGGTGCAGAAATGTGCTCAAAAAGTGCCACTACGCATAAACTATTTCGGGGGTGTGTATGGGTCTACGAATTAATACTAACGTACAATCACTTGCTGCGCAGAGAAATTTGAGGACAAATTTTTCTGAACAGCAAAGCTCGATTGAAAAATTGGCTTCCGGCTCTAGAATTTCTAAAGCTGCCGATGACGCTGCAGGGCTTGCCATTAGTGAAAGAATGAAAGCTCAAGTCAGATCTATCAGGCAAGATGTTAGAAATGCTGAGGACGGAATTTCACTTATTCAAACGGCTGAAGGCGGACTTAATGAGATTGGTAACATTCTTATTAGGTTCAGAGAGCTATCCATTCAGGCAGCTTCTGATACCATAGGGCAATCAGAGCGTGGTTTTGTGGATAAAGAAGTTCAGCAGTTACGTCAAGAAATTGATAGAATTGCAAGTACGACTGAATTTAACAGTCGTAAACTTCTAACTGGTGAAGGCGATACGCTTGAAATCCAGGTCGGTCAGTTGAACGATCCAATGAGAGATCGCTTCTACTATGATACTGAAGCTACTAACGCCACAGTTGAACAACTTGGCTTAGCTGACATCAATACATCGACCAAAGAAGCTTCGCAGGAAAACCTGGTGAAGATCGATGACGCCATCCAGACGCTCAACTCAAATCGCGCCAATATGGGTGCACTTCAAAACAGACTGCAAACAACTGTCAACAACTTACGTATTTACGATGAGAACTTGTCAGCTGCCAACAGTCGAATAAGGGACGTTGATATGGCATCTGAAACCGCTGCTCTTACTAAGAGTAATATTCTTACTAACACGGGAGTCGCGGTCCTCAGTCAAGCCAATAACAGTAACTTATTAGCATTGAAGCTTTTGAGTTAATTTTCTGCCTTTTTGAGTCCATCATTATGGGGGCCTCTAAGGACTGAGGACTTAGGGGCCCATTCAAAGGGTGAAAAAAGATTCTGAATTGTTAAGTTTAAGGCTTGTGTTTGGGCTGGGTTAGTTGTTAAGGTTTGGTGGGTGTTAAGATAACTATAAGATATAATTACCAAAAAAACGGATGATCAATTCCTGATAAATTTACTCAAGTTTTATGACGTGGTGCCGATACGCTAGGTGTCAGAAGGAAGAAGTTGAAAAACAGAAAGACTTTTGACAACGTCTGAGTACCCGAAGCGTTGAAGTTGTACCCGTTTGGTGCACATGAGTGCATCTAGTAATTAGAGCCGGAGAGCTCTTACTTTGTTTGAACGTATTCTCGTTCATTACTCTACAGACGTATAAAGAATGAAAAACGTTAACCTTGATCGGATTAGCGTGCTGGTATCTAAGTCTTTTTTGGGCTTGGTGCAAAGTTGAAATTCGGCACTAATATAAGGGCTTTAGGGCTAAGTATTTTTAGTCTCTATACTTATAAATTCGTCTAAAAAAAGATTTAGGAAGTTAAGATAAATTGTTGTCTTAATTTACCGAACCGGTGCGCCTCGGTCATAACCCACGGAGGATTCTATGGGCTTAAGAATAGCAACAAACATGGCGGCGATGACATCAGGGCGCGCTCTTGACGCCACAAGTCAAAGACAGGCAAAGGTATATGAGCGTTTATCATCTGGCAACAGGATAACCAGTGCTGGTGATGACGCTGCAGGCTTGTCAATAAGTGAAAACTTAAGGGCACAAATCAGATCTTTACATCAAGCTGAAAGAAATGCAAACGATGGTATTTCCTTTGTTCAGGTGGCAGAAGGCGGCCTTTCTGAAATTGGAAATATAGTGATTCGCTTAAGAGAGCTTGCAATTCAGGCGGCTTCAGACACAGTTGGAGACAAGGAAAGAGGGTTTATTGATAATGAATTCCAGTCCTTATTATCTGAAGTTAATAGAATTTCAAACACAACAAACTTCAATGGAACACCACTACTTAACGGTGAAGCCGACAAACCGGAACTTGAATTTCAAGTTGGTTCAAGATCGGTTGAGGCGGATAGAATTGTTTTTGATACCCTTGAAAACAATGTGCAAGCCGATGCGCTTGACCTTGATGGCATTAGTTCTGTAACTATTGACAACGCCAGGGATTCTTTGGATCAAATTGATAATGCCCTTGGTAAAGTCAGTGAAACAAGAGCAAGGCTTGGTGCGTTGCAAAACAAAATGCATTCAACCGTTAATAACCTTGCTATTGCAAGAGAAAATGTAACCCAGGCAAGATCCAGAATTTCAGATGCGGACATCGCTCTTGAAACTTCAAACCTTGTGCGTGAAAACGTTCTTCAATCAGCAGGTATTGCTGTATTAAGTCAGGCAAACTCTGCTCCAGCACAAGCGTTAAGACTTCTGTAAAAATTAAGCACGATAAAGCGGGAGTGAATGTCCCCCGACTATTTCACTCCCGCAAATAAAAAAAGTTTATTTTTGAATTAAAAAAGTTTGCGCCCGAAATCAGCAGGCAATCGTGTCTGTTGCTTTCAAAAAAAGCCCAACCCCCCTGGAGAAGCCGAGCTCTTGGGGGGTTAATTATTTTAAACCTTAAAAAAGCACAAACAGTAAAGCAAAACGCTCAACATTAATAACTTGAAATTAAAGACTTTTTTTAATTTTCCGATCAGTACTGTGGAGGTTCTTGAAAGGTGAAGATTAACCCTTTGG
>CAZQUK010000045.1:0-13810 GCA_964596435.1 uncultured Oligoflexia bacterium | reverse complement strand
AAAAATGCGATAAATGGGCGCCTGGTAAAAAATTAAAAATAATGTTTGCAGGATACAATGGCGCAAGAAATACGGGGGCCGATGTTAGGGTTGCCGCCATGGTTGATCAGTTTAAGCACGTACTTGGTGAAGAAAATATTGAAACAAGTGTAATGACACTCAATTACGATTTAATAAAAGTTTATTTTGAAAATAAGTCCAATATTATTCCTTTTAATTCAGTGTTTTTTAAAGATCTACTAAAAGCTGTAAGTAGCCATCATCTAGTTGTTATGTGTGAAGGCTCGTGTTTTAAATCTAAATTTGCAAATGCACTTTCTGTTTTTATGGCAGGAGCCGCAGGTATGATGGATGTTCAGGGTAAAAAAGCTATAGCGTACGGCAGTGAAGCTGGCGACATGGAGCCGCAGCTAGAGGATTTTGTTAGAAAACATGCTAAAAATGCTTATATTATTTGCAGAACAAAACCATCACTTGAAGTTATTGAAGGCCTTGGGATGAAGGGCGAGTTGGGTACGGACACTGCATGGACGTTTTCCACAGATCAGGGAAAATGGGCCGATGATAAACTTAAAAGTTTAGGCTGGGACGGAAAAACCCCCATTGTTGGACTTGCTGTTATTAACCCATTTGTCTGGCCCGTGAAACCTAGACTTGGAAAATTTATTTTGAGCGGCGGTGGTTTACGTAAATTTGACCCGCACTATGACCATTACGATAAATGGTATTATTTTACTTATAATGAAAAACGGCGCGAACAGTTTAAAACATACATAACCGCTATTGCCGATGCATATAAAGAATTTAAGAAAAGTCACGATGTGTTTCCTGTAATTATTGGTATGGAAAAATTAGATCTCGGGGCAAATTTGGAGCTGCAAAAACAACTTGGGAAGGATGTGCCATTTTTTTGTTCGATTGATTATGATGGTTACCAAATGATGAGCGTACTGCACAAACTCAAGCTTTTAATTTCATCGCGCTACCACGCCGTTGTGCTTTCCATGATAGGTGGAATACCTTCTGGCGGTATTACGATGGATGAACGCATTAGAAACATCATGGAAGAACGTGGGCATTTGGAGCGACTGTGCGTTTATGTTGACGACGCTGATCTTAAAACAAAGGTGTTTAATATGATGAATGACCTTTGGGATAATGGAGATGAAATTTCAGAATCTATAAACAAAAGTATTCCGGGGTATTTAGAAAAAATGGCATATATGGGAAAGATCATGAAAAAATATGTAAAAGAAAATTTTTCGGGTCTTAATCTGCCAGCTGACCCTGATAACTGGAAAGGTTATTTGCCTCCACTAAACCAAAGACAGACTGAAATTTGCAAAAAATATAATGTGTGAGATAGGAAATACTTAATGAGCTTAAAAATATTTACCAAAAAGAAAAGGGAAATATAAGACGCTGTTTTTATTTAGACATTAAAAAGGAAGTTACAGATGTCCCCATCTTCAATAATATAGTCTTTGCCTTTTAACTGAAATTTTCCGGCAGCTTTTACGGCCTTTTCGTTACCGTTTGCCATGAGATCATCATATTTAAATACTTCAGCACGAATAAAACCGCGCTCAATGTCAGAGTGAATTTTTCCGCCAGCTTGTGGGGCATAAGACCCTTTTTTTATTGTCCAGGCACGAACTTCATCCGGGCCCATGGTGTAAAAAGACATTAGTCCAAGTTTGTCATATGCATGGGCATTAAGCCTATCAATACCTGCGCCATTTAGTCCGAGTGAGTTTAAATATTCGGACCGCTCACTTGGGTCTTCAATTGTCATAATTTCCTGTTCAATTAGGGCAGATACAACAAAAACATTATCTTTTTTTTCATTAATGTCTGAATACAAGTCGGAGTTTAACCGGTCCTCATCAACATTTAAGCACCATAAAATTGGATTTATTGTTAAAAAAGACAAACTGTTAATGGCCTTAATTTCTTCCTCTTTAAGATGAAGTGTGTTTAACATTTTATCCTTCTCCAGGTGCTCCTTGCATTTTTGGAGGGTTTTGTATTCAATTTCCTGAACAACAATATTTTTTGGTTTTGATTTATTGTTTTCTATTCTGTGGAGCCTTTTTTCAACAAAATCAAGATCAGAAAAAAGCATTTCCATTTCAATATTAGCTTTGTCGCGTTTAAGATCAACAGATCCATCAGGGTGAAAAACAGAATCCGATGTAAACCCCCTAAGAACCACGCACGACAGGTCGCAGCTTCTGGCGTCTTTTAGCCATGCATCGTTCCTGTTTTTGGTATCAATATCAGAGCAAAGAACATATTCTGAAATTGCATATGTGGTTTTTTTGGGCTTTGCAATTTTTGCAATTTCATCAACCCGCGGGTCCCTGATGTTGGACTTTCCGGAAACAAGCTCACCAGGTTTCTTTAGGATATTTGAGCGTCCTGTTAGGAGAGAAAAAAGTGTTTTTTTGCCAGATTGTTGTATTCCAAGTATTGCTATTTTCATAAGTTGTTACTTGTATATATTAAAGCTGTGCTGGTGTAAATACTTCATCACAGCCACTGCCCAAGGGTGGTTCGATTTGATTAATGCAGCGGGGACTATTAAGTGGGCAGGTTATTCTTACGTGAAGATGGTCGTGGTGGTTTGGGTAAGGTCTCATTCTTCTGAGCGTTTCGGTAAGATCGTTTGCGTTACCCAGGTTTTGTGCGTATTCGCAAAATGTGGATTTTATAAGTGGATCAACAAAAATCCTATTAATTCTGTTTGTTTCAACCAAGTATTTAATTAGGATGAAGTTTCTTTCAATATCAAAATTAGCTGTAAGAGCGCCATTTCTTACAAAAACCTCATCAAAACCAGATTCATTATTTATATCCTGCTCGCGGTTGTTTTGTCTGAAATAGGCAAAATCTGCATCAAGTCCGTTTTCATGGCTTGTGTGGCCAGAAATATCACACCCCTGGGGGGCCGAAAAATCACCAATTTGAAGCCTGTCTAGGTTTGGGAATTTAAAGCTTATTTTTTCAGAAATTCTATAAACTATTTCTATTAGATCAAAAGTTGCAAATTGCCTGTTTCTTGATCTGAATAATTTAATAAAACCCGTACCTTCATCTTCTAAGGCATCGTGGTTTATAAGACTGCCGTTTGAAAAAAAACCAATTGCTTGTTCATTTGTGCCATCAAACTCACTGGGTTTTGTGATTGGGTAGTTATTGGGGTCGTTTGGGTCAAGTTCAAAAGAGTTTTCGAGTTGTTGCAGTGAAAGCGTACCAAGCAGTTCGCTGGCGTTTACAAAAGAGAAGTGGGGCAATAAAAATACAAAAAAAATAAGACAGATGTAATATCTTAGTTTTTTATCCCCCATATAAATAGTTTAGCACAAAAAAAATTTTAGAATATTTTTAATATTTAAGGAATGATTGGGACACGGTAAGGATTCGGGATGTCATAAACTGGTGGTATGTCCCAGATTTGCTCTAGTATTATGAGATCGGTTTCTTCTTCGCGTTTATATTCGGGGTTTTCTTTTGTTCCAAAGTTTTTGACGCGACTGTAAAAGCGATTTTCGAGCGGATAAGGGTGATCAAGTATATCGTCTAACCAATAATTAATTTCAAGTGGGATAGCACCTGGTCCTTGCCACCTTATAATTGTATAGAGTTCGTATAAATCTTTTTCGCGCATACGCATACAGCCGTGTGATAAAAACCCTCGAACTAAAGTTGAGTTTTGGCGTATATGAAACCCCATTTTTGTCCAGTCGGACCTTGATGTACTAATACGTAAAAAAGGTTTTTCCAGAAAATATTCAGGCTTGTCTTTTATAAATTCAGCACGTTTCTTTTTTAAAGCGGCGCCTCTTAGCTCTGGCGTTAAAATGTCCAATTTTTTGAGATTCGGTAAAACACCTTCGTTAATTCCACCTACCGCAATAGGATACACCATTTTTATGTTATATAAACTATCTTCAATAATCGCTTTTCTTTCAATTAGTCCAACTTTTATTCCAAAAGCTGTATGCGCAAAAGGGATGTCTTCTGTGGTTGAAGCTTCGGTAATTTTTATTTTCATTGAGTTAACTTTAACATTAAAGCGTCTGAAAAAATAATCAGAGCGTCCGCTAATATAGTGGTGAATGGATGCAATAAAAAAATATTCTACCTCTGCACGTTTTAGTACGGTTATGCTGGGTTCATAAATTCCGTTTCTGATTACAGGTTCGGTTACATATTCTTCAATGGTAATCATGTCCTCAAGTGCAATTGAATGCACTATGTTTTTAAGGGCATTAACTTTTTCATCCCGTGATGTTCCAATTTTTGTACGGGTTCCCTCTAAAGAATACACAACCCCTGTTGGAAAAAATAAATCGGGTTTACTTAATATGGTTTTATATACAAGTTTGAGTTCAGGAAAATCAAACTTGGTGTACTTAAAAACATCTCTTAGATCAATATTGAAAACCTGCTTTTCATTATATTCAGGTGCGCTTTTGGAAATTTCTTCATCCTGACCCAGTGAAGAACCGTTAGCGATGATGGAAAATAAAAAAACAAAAAAGAGCAGAAATGCCCGTAGTTTTTTTGTGTTAATTATTTTTAGCCTAAATCCTTTAACCATAATTTAGTCTCCACCTCTCATAAGGCAGTTATAGGCCTGAAGTTTCAAGCACACGCTTAAAATAGTTTTTAAAGTTATCTTTATAATCATTTACAGTTGGTGCAATAATAATGTCGGGTTTTACACCAAGGTTTTCAACATATTTACCGCTGGGTCTAATCATCAGGCTTTCTGTTAAAGAAAAATGCAGGGGGTTAACAATCTTGCTCGAATATGAGCCAACCGTTCCACCAGCACCTGCCGTGTTTGTGCCAACCAGCAAAACCCTGTTGTTGTCCTGAAGGGTTGCTGGTGTAACATCGCCACCAGAAAAACAAAGCTCGTTTACCATCATTATTATGGGCTTTTTGTATATTGATGGCCTGAAAAAACGCCTAAATGTTTTTCCAATTACCGGGACCTTTTGAAGCATGTTTGTAATAAATGAAAACTGCCGTGCAGCCCCCATTATTGTTTCGTACAAAAATTCAGTTGTTATTCTTAATGAAACGGGGTCAGAAAGCTCCACCCTGTTGTTATATGCTGTAATTACTTTTTCGTAATTTTCATGAAATCCTTTTTCAAAGTACTCAAACTTATCTTTGTCAAAAGGAAGGAAATCCTCCATTTTTGCATTGTTTTTCTTTGACTCCGCATTGGTTTTTTCGGCTTGCTCAACTGCTTCTTCTTTTGCTTCAAGAAGTGCCTGATAAGCCTCAACGAATTGTCTGATCCAGAGTTGGGAAGGGCGAATTTTATAGTCGACACTGCTGTATTTGTAATCGCCCGTGGTTAACATTGAAATTAACCAGTCAGAAAAAATTACCATACCTCCAGGATTATTTGTCTGATCAAAAACAAGTGATGTGGTGCTGCTTTGTAGTATGGAAATGTAATAGCGAAGTGTGAAAAATGATGAAATTATTTGCGAAATGCTTTCGCCAGGAACATAGGATGAGACCCTTAAGTAACCAACCTTTTTCTTTTTGTAATCAAAAATTCCGGCATAAAGATTTGGTGCTTCAGAAAAAAAGTAACCCGCATAAAATGGGATCTCAATTTTTTCAAAGCTATTAGGAAGCTCAAAAAATGGCAGCCTGCTTCCAAGGGCCGTCTCGTTGCCCTCATTTTTCACTTCGGTTCTATTGTTTGAGGTTTTTGCCTGTTTAGCAAGGTTAAATGGTCTTTCGGCAAATGTATTAAAAAGTTTATTGTGTTTTTCAATTGCAATGAGGGTCTTTGGGTAATTCTTTTTTAAGAATTTTGCAAATGCACTTGCATAAGTGTCCTTAGACACAAGGTTTGGAGGTATGATATCTGATTTGTTAATGTTTGGAACAAGATCATGTGGACTTGATGGAAAAGAAAATAAACTGGCTTGTTCATTTTTGACTTCATTATCGAGTGTTTTGGAACCAGTATTTTTACTAATGTAAACTTGTGGGAACAGGCTTGGATCCACAAAACCTTCGCCGCCATGGATTGGAAAACCAGTGCTTATCCAAGGAACAAGGTAATCGGTAATTGTGCTAGGATCTTTCTGGCTTAGAATTGATAAAGTTGCGTTATCGTACTCAGGAACAAAAATGCCACTTGATTCACTTCTTGATGTGAACATAAGCGTTAAGAGCGCTTTATTTGTAAGGTCGTTGCCGTTATTGATGAACGTTGCAAGTTCTTCGCGAAGATTATCTGGTGTGTTGTAATCAAAAAGAACAAGTTCATCGCCAACATGGACCGGAAAATCTTTTTCGGGTAGCTCTGTGCGGTCAATAAAGGAAACAATGGTTTTACCATCAACGTAAGAAAACTGAATGGGAAGTGTTTTTGAATAATTTGAAGGGAGTCCGACACTAACGTGGGCATCTTGAAGAGAGGAGAAAAGTTTTGTTAAAAGTGTGTAGTACTCACGTGGTGATTTGGCATTTTCAAATTCTTCCCTGGTCTGAACCTTTTGGCGTTCCCAGTCCAAACCAACAACATTAGATTTGTAATCAAGTGGGGCGTAGTTGTTTTCGATAAGCTTAAAAACAGAGGCTAGTTCATAGCGAGAATCACTGTGCCATGATGCAAAAGCTCCATTTGAAAAAGAACTAGTAAAAAACGTAAAAGTTAAAAGCAGTGTTAGAATTTGGATTTTAATAATATTCAAAGATCGCATTTGGTTTAAGCTCCTTTTTTTGTCTTTGTGACAGGTACCTCAAGAATATAGAGGCTATATATCACGTTGGCGGCATGCGTCAACCCCAAATAAACAGGATTTTTTAATAAAAATCCTAAAATATCAATGAGTTGCGTTTAGGCTTTTGGTGCTTGGTCTGGACAGTTTATATGTTATTAATTTACTTAATGAACAAACAGCGAAATCCATACCCTACTTCAGACATTATTATTGAAGTGCCGGATGGAAAAATTATTTTAATTGAAAGAGAAAACGAGCCTTTCGGGTGGGCCATTCCTGGGGGGTTTATCGATACCGGAGAATCAGCAGTTGCCGCTGCTATCAGGGAGGCAAAAGAGGAAACCTCACTTAACGTAAGTATTAATGAGCTTTTTGGGGTTTACTCAAAACCAGAAAGGGACCCAAGGTTTCATACGCTAACTGTTGTTTATATCGCCAAGATAGTATCGGGTGATGCAAAAGCAAATGATGATGCAAAAAATCTAGGCGTTTTTAATGAAAATAATTTGCCTGAAAATATTGCTTTTGACCACAGGGACATTTTAAATTCCTATTTTGAGTATAAAAAAACAGGGAAAAAAAGCTTATCTGTATAGATGCTCTGTATTAATTCATAAGCCAAAGAAACGGGTATGATAGATGGCTTGCGCGGACAGCCTTTGATTAGTTATCAAGAGATAAAATTGGCTCTGGGTTCACCATTGTTTTAGGTTGCCTTCTTATGATGTCTGCGAATTCCTCAAAACTACCTTCAGAACACAGTACCGCATCAAGTGCCTGAATGTGGTTATTGTCCTCTGGGATTTCCATTAGTGTAAAAAGCATGAGGCGGGACATTATATAGCCCATTTGCAGGATTTCCCTGTCACCTGAGGCAAAATTTATTTCTAGTGTTTTATAAATTTTGTAATGTTGTTTTAGACCTTCAAAAATTCTTTTGGCTTTTGTTTGATTACTCATATCTAATTATCAGATCGGCAAAATCCTATCTTATTAGAGTTTTTTTTAGGGGTGTGTCATTCGCGTGCGTGGAACAGATTTTGCGCGTTTTGGGGTTTTTAGTGTTCGAAAAATGGGTGGCTTTTTATAATACCTGTGAATAGTTTCTAGAAATTGATAGATACTATTCATTAACTGGTCTACTTGCGAGTGTAAATTGACAAAACTGGGCGGGTAATTTTTGGCATAGGAGCGTAAGTTTTTAAATGGCCCTCCTGTTAAACTGGTCAGTCAAACATGTATGGCGGCTCTCGGCCCAACTAATGCTGATTTTCATGCTCTAGGCTCATGTTTTCTGGTAAGTTTTACTATGTAAACAAAAAAAGACAGTGGGTGCGCGTATGAAAATAATAGCTCTTCCAGATATTCATGAAAAAATATCCTGTATTGCCAAATTTGAGCAAGCACTTAAAGACGCCGACGTTGTGGTACTGCCCGGCGACATTACCATGTTTGGTGGCGCAGATGCGGCAAACAATGTTATAATGGCCATAAGTGTTTTTAATTCCAACATACTGGCTGTTGCCGGGAATTGTGATTATGAAGATGTCCAGAAGCTTTTGGCCCTTGAGCAAATTAGTCTTCACGCAAAGGTTCGTATAATAAACGATGTTGCTTTTTTTGGTGTTGGCGGATCGCTTGAGTGCCCCGCTAAAACGCCGGGAGAAATTACAGAGAATGATTTTTCAAAATTTTTAGATACTGCAATAAATGAAGTGCCAGTAAATTCCCATAAAATTTTAGTTTGTCATCAACCGCCAATTGGAACCAGGCTTGATATTGTGCACGGTAAAAATGTTGGATCACATTCAATCAGAAAATTTATTGAAAAATATGCTCCCGCAGTTTGTTTTTGTGGGCATGTCCACGAAGGGGTTGGGGTAGATAATATTGGAAACACAAAAATTATTAATCCAGGTCCAGCAGCCCGGGGGCAATATGCTTATGTTGAGTTTGATAATGGGGTTAAAAAAATTGAAGTTAGGAGAGCATAATAGAAATTGAAACATAGGGTTTTAAAAATTTTAGATTATTTTTTATGGACCCTTCTGGCGCTTATTGTTTTAATGTGGGCAACGGGGGGGTTTGTACTTGGGTTTTCGTGGGGAAAAATTGAGTTTTCATCGCTTGACCCGTGGGTAATTGTTTGGGGCGTGCTTCTTTTTTTAAGAGTAAAATTTACAGGCTCCGTTTCCTGTTCGCTTTATGAGTGGCTTAAAAATTGTGTTTTATGGTTAAGAGAGCCTAATAAATCAGCACTCGTTTTTATTTACCTGCTTGTGTTTGTTTTTGGTTTGCTTTTTGTTGCGCACGTATTTAAGCAATTGAGCTTTAGTACCCATGCATACGACCAGGTTTTTATGCACCAGCCATTTTTTTATCCCTTCACTGGCGGTACGCCGCTTTTATGCGATATGTGCTTTAATGGCACATATCTTGGTGATCATTTAAGTTTTTCAATGTTTTTTTTAACGCCTGTTTTAATGTGGGCCAGATCATTTTTTTTCCATGATTACTGGTTGTATTTTGTACAGGTTTTGCTTTTGTCTTTACCTTTGTTTTTTATAATAAAGTTTGGTGCACTAAAAAAACATGCTTCTTTATGGGGGATTGCAATAATTATCATCCTTTCGCAAAGGGCCCTAAGAAATGCTGCAGTCTGGGATTTCAGGGAGGATATAATTGCATATCTTGGCTACTTTTTTGCCTGTTTTGGATTATTGAGGGGGCAAATACTGGTTTATATCGTGTTTATTATTCTTTCCTGGCTAAGTAAGGAAAATATGGCGCTTCTTGGTTTGTTTCTGTTTTTCCCAATTCTTTTTGAAAAAGATATTAAGCTTACAAAAAAGGAAAGATTATGGCTCAGTGTTTTTACCATTTTTTGCGCGCTTATATGGAGTTTTGTGAGCTTTAAATTATTAATTCCAATTTTTTCGGGCGACGTTGGTGCCCATGGCAGTAATATCGTTAGCCGACTTGGTGCGTTTGGTAAGACGCCTTATGAAATATTAATTAATATTCTTAGTTCGCCAAATGCTTGGTGGCGGTTTCTAAGTAAAAGTGTTTTAACATTTGGAAGCTTCAAATATTTGGTTTTACTTTTTGCACCATTAATTTATTTTTTAAGGAAATCCCCCTGGTGGATAATTGCGGCTTTTCCTGGCGTTTGTATGAATTTACTTTCTTCAGCAGGAACACAAAGGACACTTGAGTTTCATTACGAACTGGGTTTTTTACCATTTTTATTTATTGGTGTAATGCTTGGTTTGATTAAATATGAAGAGGAAGTAAAAGTTAATGGAGAAAACTGGGGGGGGCGCGGGTTTATTATAGCCATCGTTTTGGCACTTGCGTTTTCGGGGCGCTGGCCAGGGGCCTTTGTTAGTAAATATTTTCCTGATAAACATGAGGTTAGTGATTCTTTAGCACTTGCAAGTGTACAGGTTAGTGGTGTTATGGCTTCTTCCTTAAATTTGTTGCCGCAAATTAACCATATACAGGGGCTTAGGGTTTTGAATATTCCTGAAGTTCCAATTAATAAAGCTGGGGCCGCAAGAGAGGATGATGTTTGCAGGGTTAATGATGCGGGTTGTACAAATGAAGATGATGCAGGTGTTGAGCGTAAGTCTGATGAAAATAATTTTAGAAAAGATTCATACGACAATGAGGCCGCTTTTGGCAAAACTATAGCGTATTACTGGGGTGACTTTATAAAAAATAATTTAAAAGATAGAACCGCGATAGATGGACATGGTGCCGCTTATGCACAAAATATATTACTTGATGGGAAAGAACCACGACAAAAATATTTTGGGGAAGTCCTAAATTTTAGAGATTGGAAAAAGACTTTTATATCTCCAAGTGGTAGATATGTTGTGTGGAGCAAACCATAAGTTAGAAGGAGCTTTAAGATGGATTATGATCTTGTTGTAATTGGTGGTGGGCCAGGTGGCTATGTTGCTGCAATAAGGGCCGCGCAGCTAGGGTTTCATGTTGCCTGTATTGAAAAAAGAAAAACCCTTGGAGGAACGTGCCTTAATGTAGGATGTATTCCAACCAAGGCCTTACTGGATTCCACAGGTGCATATTATTTTGCTAAAACAAAATTTAAAAAACACGGCATATTGGCAGAAAATTTATCTTTTGATTTAACTCAGATGATGAAAAGAAAAGATTCAGTTGTGAGGCAGCTTACACGTGGGGTGGCGGGTCTTTTTAGTGGTAATAAAATTGATTATATTTGTGGCGCAGGAAAACTGCTTGATGTGGCAAGGGAAACAAAAATAATCGAAGTGAAATATGATGGAGCCTCCCGCAAGCTTGAAGCAAAGAACATTATACTTGCAACGGGGAGTGTTCCGTCAGATTTGCGTGCACTACCAGTTGATGGAAAAAATATTATTGATTCTACCGAGGCATTAGCTCTTGATGCAGTTCCTGAGCATCTTGTAGTTATAGGCGCTGGGGTTATTGGTTTAGAGCTTGGTTCCGTGTGGATGCGCCTTGGGGCAAAAGTTACTTTTATTGAGTATGAAGATAAAATTTTGTCTGGAGTTGATAATGAAATGGCCCTTGAATTAAAAAAGATTCTTCATGCGCAGGGAATGGAGTTTCTTTTGGCGCATGAATGTGTTGGCGCAGAGGTGGCAGAAAGTAGTGTGGTAGCAAAAATTAAAAACAGAGACACTAGGGAAATTAAAAATATTTCAGCTTCTAAAATATTAGTTGCAACAGGAAGAAAACCGTTTGTTTCTGGTTTGGGGTTGGAGAGCGCCAAAATTAAACTAGACGATAAAGGGCGTATTACAATAACAGATAGCTTTCAAACAAACGTGCCCGGGGTTTTTGCCATTGGTGATATTGTTAGGGGCCCAATGCTTGCACATAAGGCTGAGGAAGAGGGTCTGGCCGTGGCAGAAATAATTGCGGGGCAAAGTCCACATATTAATTACGATTTAATTCCAGGAGTTATTTACACGCACCCTGAGTTTGCTTCAGTTGGAAAAACAGAAGAGGACTTAAAACAAATTGGGTGCGAATACAAGATTGGTAAATTTCCTTTTGTTGCAAATGGAAGGGCCAAAGCTCTGGATGAACTTGATGGATTTGTAAAAGTGTTATCAGATACAAGCACAGATAAAATACTTGGCATACACATTCTTGGCCCACAAGCCAGCGAGTTAGTTGCAGAGGCGGTACTGGCTCTTGCTTCAAACAAAACTAGCGCAGACATTGGTAATTTGTGTCATGCACATCCCACCTTGAGTGAGGTTATTAAGGAGGCCGCACTTTCTGCTGTGAGACGCGCAATTCATATTTAATATTTTTTAAAAGTACACTGATATGCCTAAACCAGCAAATGGGCCGCTTAAACTCACAGCCGTTGGTGGGTAGTTGCCGCTTGAGTCTGTGAAAATTTCAAAACCATAACCTTCCGTTGTTGGCGTGATTTTTGCGGTTGAGAGGTAGCGATACCCTCCTTCAACAAAAAAAGAAAAACTTTTAGAAAGATTCCAGCTTAATTCAAATTTGCTTGTGATTGCAATTGCACTAGTATTTATTTCTGTAACATTAGGAGCGGGGTAATCGTTTGCGACTGATTTAGCTTTTGTGTTCACCCCCACGCCACCAAGTAAAAAAAACTCAATTCGCATTTCATCACTTTGACTTAAATTATAGGCAATTCCACCTGAAAAAGGCATGCTTGAGATTTCAAGAGCAAACAGTAATCCGGTGCTTGGGTCCTCCATATTTATAAATTTAAATATTTTTTCGCCTCTTAAAACAAGTGCCAAATCCTTCAGAATGTAATAGCTAATTTCGCCGCCACCATAAAAGCCATTTTTAAGGGCATTAATTGCAAATAAATTATTAATTTCTGAAGCAGTGAAAAAATCCATTCCACCAAAGCCCTGAATACGCATTTGTTTGTATTCTCGTTTTTTTGTTCTTTCCTGCTTTGTTGGGGCAGATTGAAAATCTAAAGCGTCCTCCATGACCCAGCCAATTTTTCCGCCAGGTGTTCTGACCTTATAAAAGCCATTACGGGGAAAATTACTCGTCTTTATGCTGCTGCCTTCAGACAAAGTATCAATAACCTGAGAGTTTGGATTGGATTTTTCAAAAACATCTGTTTCAGAATTTACAGCGGCTTTTCTTGCTGCAAAGACTGATGATGAAAGGTATACGGAGACAACAATAACGAGGGCTGTGAAGAGAAAACGTTTTTTCATAATTTTCTTTTTTTCCTTACAAAATTATCTAAGCCTAGTGGTTAAGTGCAGTGGGTCAACTTTTGTTCCTTGAACCGTTGCGCCCCAGTGCAAATGTGGACCACTTACTCTCCCTGTTTTTCCAGAATACCCAATAATTGCTAATGAGTCTACTTTTTGACCTTCTTTTACTGCATATTTACTTAAGTGGCCATAGCTTGTAAAAATACCAAATCCATGATCAATGATTACTGTGCTCCCTGAAAAAAATAAATCTTTACTAAGGACCACAATACCTGGTGCTGGCGCTCTAATTTTTGACCCTATACGGGCACGAAAATCGACACCCGAATGGTAGCTTTTGCTTTCTCCATTAAACAAACGGCTATTTCCGAAGCGGCTTGTTATTTTTGATTTCATTGGAAGATTAAATTTATTGCGCCAGTGTTTTGTTGTGTCAGGGTTATTGTAAATTTTAAAAACCAGCTCATTTTCCTTGCCGATTTTTTCCTCGTCTTCTTTTGTGAAGTGAATTTTGCTTGGGTCAACAGATAGGCGTTCTTTTGGATAGTTGCCACTAATGATATTGAAGTTAAGCTCTGTCCATTCATCTTTAGCGTTAATTGATAAAACAATTTTTATAAAAGAAGTGCTGGGTTCTTCCCAGTAGGAAACTCCAAGTGCTGCATTATAGATCCACATGTTTTTATTTTTTTTTAGAAAATAAAATGGGGCCCTTTTGTCTTTATGGTATGCCCACATGTTTTTGGTATTTATTTCAAAAGGGAGCTTTACTATTACAATTTGCAGTCCACCGTTTTTAATCGT
>CAZQUK010000044.1:0-14072 GCA_964596435.1 uncultured Oligoflexia bacterium | reverse complement strand
CTCAGGATCATAATACTCAAACCTTGTCCCATATTCATCAAATATTTCGTATCTAGCTAATATTAAAGATGTTTCATCTTAAATTAATTAAAATTGTTTTAATTAATTATGTGCTAATAATTTGCAAAAATGTCCGATCTATATGATATTAATAATGATTACTTGATTTTTATTTTATTAAAATATTTTTAATACTTTGTGTATTTTTTACATATTGTGTCAACGTTTCAAGCATTTGCTCGCTATTCCCGACCTTAAAACATTTGTGCGTGATTCTTGACCATCATTGCAGCTCTCAATTTTCCTGCACCAAAAATGTACCTCGAATGACTTGTCCATCTCTCAAAGATTGCGAAATCTCCGTAACAGGCTCATCAAACAACAACTCGTGGGCGCTGATATTGAATTTCTCACAAATCTTTTTTAGATGCCCCGCTGATCTTGGAAGACAACCTTGTACACAATTAAAAATGGTGCTTCTGGGAATCTCAACCGCACATGCAAATTCTCTGTATGTAAGATTGTGTGTTTGCATTAATCCTTTAAGCACTTTTCCGATCTTTAATTCATAGGAACCGGTGCTTGGGTTCTGTTTGTTTTCTGGCACAAATATTTTTGCTTTGAAATAGGGTAATATTATTGAGTTTTGTCGCTGTAAAAATCGTGCTTTTTGTTGATCAGGGCATTATTAAACGCAACTAGAGAAATTTGGCCGTGTTTAACTTTAAGAAGGGTTTCTTTTTGAACAGACCTGTAAATTCCTGAAGCAGAATTTCCAATAATAACTATAATCAGTGTGCCAATTATGGTTTCAAATAGTTCTTTCATATGATTTTTGTCTCCTATAGGGCCGGCCTACATTAAAAACGGCCGTTTTGTGAAGGGCCTAAAAACAAGCAGATATGATTATTTTTTGGGCCAGGCTTTGGTGCGTAATATCATTAGGTTGTTGGAATTGCCGACAAGGTTGAGGTAATGAGCTAATGCGCCAAAACAAAACCATCCATACGTCGCCCCGCATTAAGTGCCGTTTTTTTTCCAAAATCATCGGATAATTTGCGAAAAATTTGAAATAATTCACTAATAATTCACAAAATTTTATAATTTCACGATCAGTATAGTATGAAGAAAGTTTCCTTACGGGTGAACACGCTCATTATCTACACTTGTGTCACGACCTTAATATCGCAATCTGCGTGGGCTGGGACCTATACCGTTAAGTCCGGCGATACACTCTCTGAGATTATCTATGAACAAATCGGCGAGCCAATTTACGGGAAAAAAGGCAACCTGAAAAAAATATTGGCCCTGAACCCAATATTAATAACTAAGCCAGATCGCCTACGGCCAGGGCAAATCATCGAACTGGGTAACTTGAAAACTGTAGCAGCGGTGATCATCGCTAAGCCGGCAAGACGAACACCTGCCGCTTTTATTGCCGATAATGACAGCACTTCTATCCAGAACCCCGTTGTTATTCCCGTGGAGAATCTACCTGAACCAAAACCGGCGGAAATCCAAAAAACAATCGAACTCCAGACTCCTCTTTCTCACTCGTTTCCCAAACTCACAGATGAGGTGTCAGATCAAGAGTTAGAGCTGGAACTCAAAGCGGGTTATGGTGCTGGAATTGTTCTTTTCAAACAAACTGGAGCATTTGCTAATGTAAGTGCTGGAGCCATTGTTCTGAACATTGCAGCCATTGAAACAGGCGTTCGGTATGGCGATGCGTTCGGGCTGGCAGAATTTTCATCTTATTCGTTGAATATGGGTACTAATTGGGCAAATCCCGCCGAAAGCCAGTCGAAGAGTTTTCAACGGCTTGGACTCAAGGGGGGATACAAGATTTTCTACGTAGGCGTGGAAGGCGTGTCGGCTCCAGTTTTTCGAGCTGGAAGTGGGACGACATTACACTGGGGCGATATCACTTCACTTTCGGCCGTTGGGGGCGTTCGACTCGAATCGTCTAAAATTGGGGGGAAAAGTGGCAGGCGATTTGGATTTTTTGGCAGTTTTGAAGCAGGAATACCGCTTCAAGTTGGAAGTGCGACGGCAGGGCTGACTGCCTCCGGAATTTCAGGATACTCAGCAAAACTCCAATTGGGTTGCCGCAAAGCCATCACGTCAGCACAGGCAAGTATTCAAATCTACTTGGGATTATCTTTACTTGACTCTTTTGGTCAAATAAAGTACATTGGAACTTGGAGTGGGAGTAGCGGGGATGTCAAGAGAACGATACAAGACTATCAGTCACTGCTCTCAATTCAGTTAGGTTTATGATGGACGTATTTAGAGTTGGAAGACTACTACAAATTAAAGCGAAGGTCTGGACTGCATTGGCAACGATGACAGCCACGTTGGTTATTTTGAGCGGCTGTGAAGTTGGCTCAATGGAAGTCAGTGGCCAAGCTCAAGGGGTAGAGCCAACCGGTGAAACGACAACTGCTACTACTTCAACAACGCGAGCAGTAAGTGCGGTATCATTTTCAGGAGCCACAGCAGCAGACAATGTCACAGGCTCTACAGTTCGCGTGAACTGGGCCGACACCGCAGGTGCTGTGTCTTACAATATTTACAACTCAACTTCTGATACCATGGTTTTGGTTTCGAACGTAACCGCTCCAGCAACAAATTATACAGTTACAGGTCTCACGGCAGGGCAAACTTATAAATTTCGAGTTCGCCTAGTTGATAGTAGCGGACTCATGGATACGAACTCGGTTGATGTGAGCGCAACTACAGTGGGCACCACGCCTCCATCAAGTTTAAGTTACTCCACATCCACAGCGGTTTACACAATTGGTACGGCGATCACGACAAACTCGCCGACAGTAACAGGATCGGTAACAACCTATGGAATCAGCCCGTCACTCCCAACAGGACTCACATTTAATGCAAATGGAACAATCACAGGAACTCCGACAGCGATCTCAAATGCAGCTAACTACACAGTGACCGCAACCAATGCCGGTGGATCAACTACTGCCACTGTTAACATCACTGTAAATTTTGCGGGAATTAGTACAATTGATAACGTCGCTGGCGATGGGATGCGACTCAACTGGACTCATGTGGCAGGAGCTGCAATCTATAACATCTATAACATGACCAGTGGCTCCCCCGTATTTTTGGCCACAGTCACTGCCCCAACGCAGACCTATACAATTACCAGTCTTTCGTCATCGACAACCTACAGCTATCGCGTTCGAATGACTGATTCAGGCGGAACAACTGACACTAATACTCACAATGTAGCACAAGCAACGGCAAACATTACGGCGACCTTTAACGGTTGGAACAACGTCAAGGCCGTAGGCCCAAAAGCGCCAGCCGCGCAGAGCAGTGATCTTGCGACAAGTGCTGCATCAGTAACGATTGGCTGGAACGCGGTCACGCCCTCCTCTGGAGTTGTCGCAAGCTATAATGTCTATCGTTCGGAAACAGCAGGCACCGAGAATTTTACTTCACCGATTGGCACCGCTACGGCAGGAACGCCGAGCTACACCGATGCAACCGTGGTTGCGGGTACAACCTATTATTACAACATCGCGCCCGTTGTTGCGGTCACGCGTATCATTCCAAGCTCCACAACGGATCGTGAGATCAAAGTGATCACTCCGCCTAACAACATGGTGCTTTTGCATCGCTGGATGGCTAATCTCAGGATGTGTACCGCCATCGGAAAAGCGGTGGATCGCACAAGTAACTACCGCTGCACGACATCCGTGCCAGGCGGTGATGGCACTAACCTCGATTATGGTTCGGGAACCAATACCGCGATTTTTATCGACACCTATGAACAAGGCTGCAACTACACTTATAGCAGTAGCGGCAACCGCTGTGGTTCCGCGAGTGGCTGCATAGGAATAATCGCAACTCCTAATAACGTAGTCACTGGCGACGTGAACGATGTTTACTACTCTCGCCTAAACAGTAAATGCTTCATTAACACCAATGGCGGTATGGCTTGGACTGAAGCAAATTCAGCCACAGCACTTCAGCTTTCATATATGGGATCAGCGGCAGCAGGGCTGCCCCCACTTGTCGTGATCGGACAATTGCAGAGTCATTACGCCTGCAACGGTCATATCGTCTCAGGTTTTTCAGGCACGAAAAGACTTCTCTACCGCAAAGAATGGGTCGAGGCCGCAAGCTGGAATACAAGCCTCGCGGACGCGACTATTGACACGATGGAAAATGGAATCAATCTTGATTCAACCCATAACTGCAACTCAAACTATGCTTCACCCCAAGGCAACACCACCACAGACATCACTGGAACAAATCCCTCGATCGCTTTTGACAACACAGTTTATCCGGCAGCAACAAACAGAGACACGCTTCCTGGTTGTCGTTTTGGCGATTGTGCATCGACCGTCTCCTCCATCCGATCGGTTCGCACCGGTAGCAATGCAACAAGTAGCTGCGTTTCGCGCTACGGCGCACAAGACATGCCGGGCAACATCTGGGAGTGGACATCTGATCAGATTTCTTGCAACAACACAACCTGCGTAGGAATCACTGCGGCCGCCAACACAGTTGACGATAATCCTGATTTTGGTGGCAGTGGTCTTAATGCCGTGAATTTCGATGCCACTCAAGGCCCGACCACCACAAACACCTTCACTAGCTTCGGTAAAATCCAGCTACCTATTGGCATCCCCATCCCTTCAGCAAGTGCTTACGGAGGGGATGGTGTATTTGCTCAAACCTCAACACAATTTCACGGTGATTATTTTTATATAAATGTCGCATTATCGTCTCGCGGCGCGATTGCCGGTGGCGGCTGGTACAACGCTGCTAAATCTGGCCGCTTCGCGCTGTATTTGAGCTACGCTCCGGCGGATTCGAGCACGGCCTTCGGTTCGCGTTGCGCTCTCCCAGCGGATTAGATACCTCTAAAATCTTGGTTCTTGATCTCTAAATTCTTTTTTGGTTTTGGCTGTTCGGGTATGGGGGCTTCGCCCCCATCGATAATAATTTTTAAAAACTTGCCGCTGATTGCCGCTATCGGCAAGAGTTTTGCCATTGGACGGCAACTCTTCGGCAATCTATTGCCTGTGGCGGCAACTTTCGCGGCAACGTCGGCAAGATAAACATACCTGACGGCAGTGTTAGCCATGTAATTCCCACATAGACGACGACACTATTTGAGACTATAAAATCCTTGACAATAAAAGTCTTTAACATCTATTCTTCAGCTAATTATGCAAACACAAATCCAATGGATCAGCCTCCGCGAGGCAGCAGCACTGACTCAGAGACCAGAACGCACACTTAGACATCAACTTGCCCAGGGCCGTTTGAACGGAAAAAAAGCAGGACAAAGCTGGCTACTGGATCTTAATTTCTTGAAAAACACGGGTTATATCAAGTGCTTACAAGAGGATTACCCCCCGACTCGTCGCAGCATAATGCCTCTATTTTAATCAATCATCACACGTGCCCATCCACAAATGCTAAAGCCTCACCTTCAAGTTTTGCTGCCTACCGCGCCGTTCTTGAACTTCGCGGTGAAATCCTTCGAATCTTACCCACTGAACATGAAAAACTTATGCCTCACTTAAGCAGCGTTTTGCGCAATCTTGCCGCCGGATATTTCGAGTATTCAAAACCTGATAAAATCGTCTTTTATCGCAAAGCACGTGAAGAGCTTTCTTATATCTGGACTGAGGTCGATCTGCTTCGCTTGTCTTCACCATCGGAGCAATCGGGCGCAATGAGTGTCCTGTCTGAGCGGATACTTAAAGACGTGATGCCCATTCTCTCCGGCACACTTCGGAAAATAGAACTTGGTGAAAAGGGTAGAAAGTCCACGATTAACATCACGGATGATTCCAATGCATGAAAAGCTCCAAGTCTTGCGAAAACTTGAAGAATGGCATGCGCTTCTTCAACCATCTTTAAGAAACTTCCCCAAGGCCATTAAATTTACGATGGCACAAAGAATCGAAAACACCTCGCTTGAATGCATCGACCAAGTAATTCGTGCCAACCTTGATAAGCCAAGACGCCCGGAGCACATTCTTCAGGCCCGTGTTTGCACGGAACGCCTTCAACTCCTGATTCGCATCGCAAGGACCAATGCTTGGATCGATCTAAAACATTACGAGCTTTTTTCAGAGCGCATCACCGAAGTATCTAAAATGCTTGCGGGGTGGGCACGTGCGAAATAAAAGGGTCTTTGATCTTTGGCAGGGATTTGCCACGTTTGACCGTCTGCTTAAGGCCTTTTATCGCGCTGCTCGCGGGAAATTTGATTGTGAAGCAGTGCTGCGATTTCACGGCGAGCTTGAGGCAAACCTTTTTAGAATAAAAAGTGACCTTTCTGAAAACCGCTATGAGTGGGGAGCGTACCGGAGATTTTGGGTCGTTGATCCAAAACTCAGGCTCATAGAATCAGCTCCATTTCGCGACCGAGTAGTTCACCATGCGCTAGCTGAAGTGTTAGAACCGATATTTGAGCCTTCCTTTTATTTTCATAGCTATGCTTGTCGTGCGGCCAAAGGCTCGCACGCTGCGGTGAAGAAACTTCGTGCGTGGGTAGGAAATCATCCCCACTTTCATTACCTTCAAATGGATGTCATGAAATTTTTTCCCTCAATTGATAGAAATGTTCTCTACCGGCTCGTCGAACAACGCATCGGCGATGAATGCATACTTCGTCTAATCCGCTCTTTACTCGACACCGCACCTGGCGAGATTGGCATCCCCATTGGCAACCTCACAAGCCAGCTTTTTGCAAACCTCTATCTTGATCCTCTAGATCAGTTTATCAAGCGAGAGCTGCGCGTGCCGCTTTACGTTCGGTATATGGACGACGTGATACTGCTCAGCAAAAGTCGGGCAGAACTCTTAAAATGGCGCATTTTAATCGAATCCTTTGGCAAGGAATCACTTCATCTTAGATTTCATCCAAACAAAGTGATTCTTGGCAAAGTTACGGAGGGCATTGGCTTTCTGGGGTATCGAACGTATCCGTGGGGAATCTTTCTCAGAGGAAAAAGTGTAAGGCGTTTTCGACAGCGGCTCAAAGAACCTTTGACGCTTGAAAAAAAAGTGCGACGGCTTCTTTCATACCAAGCTCATTTGAAACATGCCCGAAATGGTCCAAATCTTATTTTAGATTTTCAGAAAATAGCTTTTTGCGGGGAGGCTTTCTTTATGAAACATTGAAGTTGGTGTGTCCGCAAAATCCGGATCTCATCACCTCATAGCTCTGCGTTGGTCTCGCGGCGCGATTGCCGGTGGCAGCTGGAACAACACTGCTAAATCTGGCCGCTTCGCGCTGAATTTGAACAACGCTCCGGCGAATACGAACACGAACATCGGTTCGCGTTTATTTTTTGAAGTGGATTTCTTTTTCATAGGCTATCCCTTTAACATTTGGAGTCCGACCTTCTGTTCACGCTTAACTACAGGCTTGCTGATCTTCCGAAGTAACTTTGGCGGGTCATTCTGGGTATCTAGTTGAGTTATCCGAATAAAATCGCCTGCAGTGGTGATCAGTCCTTTACGTTTAGCCGCCATATACTGATCCTTGAAACTTGATTTGTATCCACTACCAAATTGAATGGATTTATACGTGAACAGGCCGTCAAAAATAATTTGTTCCTTCCAGGGGAGTAATACCGTCGTGATTAAAATTGGAATCCATGAAACCATGTCAGAAATTTCGTTAAAAAGGCTATGAACACCATAGGCTTTCTTACCGTCTTCCATATCCAAGAAAACTGTGTAGCTTTTGAGATTACGCTCAACGATGAACTCGGCTCGAATAAAGTGACGCCAGTTGGAGACGATTGCTAAGTCCTGCTCACAAAAGCCATCTGGGTTTTCATTGATATACTGCTTCAAAATGTTGATATCGTCGAATAAAGCGTTACGTGCAGATAATTTTTCTTCTATTGTAGCATTCTGAAAGGATGACGCATTTTTTATCGAACTACTGACTGATTTTGCGGTGGCATATCCGATAAGAGATGGATAAAGTTCAAAAAAAAGTTTGGCTTCAGATTCAGGTATCAGCATTGAATGTTATCCCTGTTGGGTTAAGGTTCTCACGATGAATTTCACGTTCATGCTGATATTTTTCGTGCATCGGCTGTGTTTCAGGTTGATCAGGAAACCCGGTCATCATAATCACACCAGGAGCATAGTTGGAGTACCCATAAAATATATACTCACTCCAATAGGTCCGTGTTTTTCCATATTTCATATGGCGATGAAGCCTCGTTTCAAATCCCACCGTATTGGGTTTAATCTCGTGACGTTTAAAATATTGAAGCCAGTCTTCTTTTTTTTGCATGACCAACTGGTAGGGCGTAGTCAACGCCACAAAATAATCCACCGAGTTCGTGAGTGGTGGCACAAGACGAACAAAAACAAGATCCCCTGCATCCCCTGCATATCCTGAACAAATATATGCGGTGAGTTCTTTATTTGTGATGAGTTCACGAAGTTGAAATAAATCTTTCTTGAGGCTAAGAACTTCGTAAATTCCCATTCGTGATTGATTCAGATTTCTAACCGCTTCAACTTGTTCAGGTTGAAGATTCAGTAGATCCATCAAAGATAAAAAACAGGTACCAACCGTCTCCCTATCCATTCCAAATGAAGCATCCAGTATCGTCCAACAAGAAAAATAAGAATTTGAAATGGGACTCATGGGCGGCAACGCCGGACAATAGATATCCTGCCACTTAACTATAAAATCATGGATCTGATGCAATGGTGGCAGTGTGGTTATCTCGTCAGCGAAGATGCTCATCAAGTTCAAAGTATTGGTGTAAATTGCATGAAGGGGATCACGTCCATCTTTAACAAGCTGTTCGACAGAAGGTATTGTTTCGATATTCTTAGTGGCTCGCTGTTTGTCTTGAGCTATTGCCTCGAGTGAAATAACTTTTTCTTGAATTGCTCGATCAAAAATTCGTTTTAACCCAATCGCCACCTTCCCCATGTGTACCTCGTACTGATTTCTTATCACAACGAGGGCATGAATTACAGATTGGGTGTTCAAAAAGGAAATTATATTTTATATGGTGCGACATCAGTATTGCAGTCAAAACCGTTATTGATGAAATGGTTTTCGTAAAACACTAGGCTGAAAAAGGTAAAATCAAACGACAAAAGCGCGGGCAATGTATTTTAAAACTGTCGTCGGTTATGTAGAACGTAACAGAATTGTCTACTCGTCATCTTTGAGCGCAATTTCCTGCATTAAGAATGTGCCAGGCCCGCGAATGAGTTGGCCTTTTATTGATATGAAAAATGAGCAAAAAGATAAAAAAATAGTGATGGAGAGTAGCACACCAGAGTTCCACTATGGATTCTATGAGAGATCTTCCATTTCTCACAAGGAAAGGGTAATGTCTGCTCGATGAAGAGACTTCAGTACAGCGATTTCAAAGAAAATGACGCTTGGGTTATTTTTCGCCTAGATACTCAGATCAAAGCTCAGCCCATTGATATTTACTTGGTGGCAGACCTTCCAAGTGGTGTAATCCTGGCGTTTGGTAGCGATCCAAGCGGAGGCATCACAGCTACAGGTGTAAGTAATCTTTTAAAAGAAGCCAAGGGGAAAAAGGGTCTTTGGCCAAGGCGCATACTTTTAGGAAAAGGTGATCCGGCTGAAGATTTTTTTGTCGATGCTACCAAGGTATATGATCTTGCTTTAGAGGTCGTACCAATCCCATATCTTGAAGATTTGGTGGCTCCAGTAAAAGAATCTTTCGGTGGTCATTGTTATTCCCCATCATCAATCCCTTATGTCGGACTGGAAGATTGGGCTTCGGAGGATGAAAGAGAATCTGCAAAAAGTTTTATCCCAGACAGCTATGATCCTTGCTCTTGTGGATCAGATAAAAAGTTCAAGTTCTGCTGCAAACCCATTTTACGAGAAACAATGGGTGCCATGTCTGCGGCAGAGCGGGGCCTAAAAGCTGAGGCTCTGGATTGGATTGCCAAAGCCAAGGCTATCGTTGGAGAAACGGCCGAGGTTTTATGCAGGGAGGCTATTGTCTACAGTTTTTTTGATAGAAAAAAGATGAGCAAAGTGCTTGAGCGGTGCCTCAAGATAAATCCCAAACACCCTAGAGCCAACTACATTTCTGGAATTGAATGCAAAGAAGTGGGCGATTTTAAGGGTGCTATCAAAGCTTATGAGTGTGCCATTGAGAATTACCCAAAGACTGACAGGTACCACCTTAACGAAACTCTAAACAACTTGGGTACTGCTTATTTTGAACTCGGTGATTTCAAAGCTGCCAAGGCATCTTGGGAGCAGGGTCTAGTGCTTCTCCCTTCTGATCAATTGGTGCGGAAAAATTTGGTGGAGTTTATTTACTCCAATCCCTCGGTGCCAATAGAGCTACGCAGGCCAAGTGCTTTTGTGGAGAAATTTTTGAAGAGGAAATCTGGATGACGAACTGCATAGAACAGGGCCGGGTACTACCAATAAGATGAAACTGGTAATATTTTTATTTTCCATCGCTATAATCGAACTTTGTTTTTGTTAACCTCGTGTTGAAATCAACTAGAGAGATTTGACCGTGTTTCACTTTAAGAAGGGTTTCTTTTTGGACAGCCCTGTAAATTCCTGAAGCAGAATTTCCAATAATTACAATAATCAGTGTGCCAATTATGGTTTCAAATAGTTCTTTCATATGATTTCATCTCCCCTATGGCCGGCCTACACTGAAAACGGCCGTTTTGTGAAGGGCCTAAAAATGATCCAATAGAATTATTTTTAAAGCAGGGTTTTGCGTGTAAAATCGTTATATTGTGAAAACACTGGCCGTGTTGAGCTTTTCTTGAATTCATCTGAATACTTTGCCATTTGACTCCATTCCATTGCGTTGCAAGAAATCTGCACGGCGGGTTCTGTGAGGGGTCTTTCCTTTCTCACAAGGAAGGGGTAATGTCTGTTCGATGAAGAGACTTCAGTTCAATGATTTTAAAGAAAATGACGCACGGGGGGTTTTTTACTTAGATACTCAGGTCAAAGCCCTGCCGATGAAAGTTGTTACATATTGGCGAAAGCAAAATTTCAACGAGAAAGAAGAGGAAAAATCATGACCATGCCTGAAATGAACCCTGTGCATTCATCAAACGTAGAATCTGTGGAATATGATGCAGACACCCAAACCGTATACGTAAAATTTTTGAACGGAAACCTATATATATATAAAGGGGTGCAGGAACAAGAATATCAAGGACTTTTAGCCGCACCGTCTGTCGGCTCATACCTGCATAGAAATTTTAGGAACACATATCCATATGAAAGAATTGGTTGAAGGTATCGGATCAAATTTTATATTTTGATTGCGGATGTATGGACTGCGAGCGGTTGACTGGACAAAACAAAGGGTAAGTTAAGAATGACAGCAGAATTTCTCCTATCTAAGAGCCGTTATATAACTATGGCTAAGAGTGTATCATGAACAACAAACCCAGATACCTCACCAAATCCCGCTTCAAAATAGGCTGCGAGTGCCCAACTAAGCTCTATTACACTGGCAAGCCAGAATACGGCAATAACAAGCTCGATGATGCTTTTCTTGCAGCACTTGCCGAGGGCGGTTTTCAAGTGGGAGCGCTTGCAAAAATTTATTATGAGGGTGGTATTGAAATTGCGACTTTGAGTAGCGAATCGGCTCTTCAGGAAACCGATGAGCTTCTCAAGCGTGATTCAGTTGTTCTTTATGAACCCGCGATCCGAAGCGGGGACCTTCTGATTCGAGTGGATATCTTAGTTAAACGCAGCGACCACATCGAACTAATAGAAGTCAAAGCCAAGAGTTTTGATCCAAGTGAAGAAGATTTATTTTATACTAAAACATCGCTCAAAAAAAACAAGCCTGAGATTAATAGCGAATGGAAACCATATCTAATGGATATTGCGTTTCAAACTTATGTTACAAAAAAAGCTTTTCCAAACCGGACAATCACAAGCTCACTGATGCTTGCAAATAAAACAGCAACCGCTAGTGTTGGTGGACTCAATCAGCTATTTTTTCTAAAAAAAGATGATAAAAAAAGGGTTTCGGTTGAAGTTGCAGCAAATACAAATCGAGCTGATCTTGGAACTCCTGTTCTTAAAAAAATAGCGGTAGATTCCGAAGTAAATCTTCTACTGAGGCAGCGCTTAGATGGTCACTCATTTGATGAGCACGTAAAACATTTAGCGTCACACTATATAAAAAATGAAATGGTTCCACCCATACTTGGA
Organism: uncultured Oligoflexia bacterium; assembly: GCA_964596435.1. GTDB lineage: Bacteria > Bdellovibrionota > UBA1018 > UBA1018 > CAZQUK01 > CAZQUK01. Next base: position 1,840 of record CAZQUK010000044.1, on the reverse strand, counting down.
AGTAAGTGCAAGACCTGTGAGTTTCGGATTGACGAGAAGAAAATGTCTCAGGGATTAAAAAGCGGATTTGAGCAGTGTTGGAAAACCGCAGGAAATCTTTCTCCAAAGGACTTCGCTCGCGCAAAGGTTTTTGATCTCTGGGGTTTTAGAAAATCCACTGAGCTTATTAAAGAGGGCCGTTACTTTATCGATGATATCACTGAGGCCGATATTGATCCGAAGTCCAAGGAAGGAGAATCAGGACTTTCACGATCCGAACGGCAATGGATTCAGGTTGAGAAGGTGAAAAATAAAGAATCTTCTCCATATGTTGATATCGAGGGGATTGCTTCTGAAATGAGAAAATGGAAATTTCCCCTCCACTTTATTGATTTTGAGACGGCAATGGTTGCAATTCCGTTTCATAAAGGAATGCAACCCTATGAGCAAATCGCATTTCAATTTTCACATCATATTGTAATTGAAGACGGAAAGGTCAAACATAAGGATGAATACATTCATCAAAAACCTGGAATATTTCCAAACTTTGAGTTTCTAAGAAATTTAAAACAGGCACTATCTACCGATGAAGGTACTGTTTTTAGATATGCAGCCCACGAAAATACAGTTTTATGTCAAATTTACGATCAACTTAGTAGGTCTTCACAAAAAGACAAAGCTGAGCTTATGAACTGGATTCGCACACTTACATCATCTACAGAAAAATCTATTAAAAAGTGGAAAGGCCCTCGTTGCATGGTGGATCTTTGTGAACTTGTTAAAAGATACTATTATCATCCTCTTACTCAAGGCTCAAACTCAATCAAGGCCATTTTACCGGCGATATTGGCCGAATCTCAATTCCTGCAAGATCGTTATTCTAAACCGATATATGGATCAGTTAACACAATACCTAGCCATAATTTTAAGAACTGGCAGTGGATTAGAAAAGACGACTCAGGAAATATTATTGATCCCTATAAACTTCTGCCCCCTGTTTTTGATGATATTGATTTAGAAGGCACTGAACAATATATTTCAGCCGGGAATATTGCCGATGGCGGTGCTGCCATGACCGCATATGCCAGGATGCAGTTTACACAAATGAGTGACAATGAGAGGGATCATGTTTGCAAAGCCCTTCTCAAATACTGTGAGTTGGATACCCTGGCAATGGTCATGATTTATGAATATTGGAAAAATATTATTGGAGGCGCGCAATGAATGAAAAACAACTAGGGGGCGAAGTCCTCCTATATAAAACCGATGACGGTAACACACGAATTGAAGTCCGCATGGTTGGCGATACCGTGTGGCTCTCTTTGAATCAGATGGCTGAGCTTTTTGATCGCGATAAATCGGTTATTTCAAAACATATCTCAAATCTTTTTGAGGAGAAGGAACTTCAGGAAAAGTCAGTTGTTGCAAAATATGCAACAACTGCTTCAGATGGAAAAACCTATCAAATCGAGCACTTCAACCTCGATGTAATCATCTCTGTCGGTTACCGCGTAAAATCCAAACGTGGTACCCAATTTAGAATTTGGGCTACTGAGCGCCTCCATGAATATCTGGTCAAGGGATTTACTATGGACGATGAACGACTCAAGCGTGGAGGCAGTGGAAACTATTTCGATGAACTGTTAGCTCGAATTCGCGACATCCGTTCTTCAGAACGGATTTTCTGGCGCAAGGTTCTTGATATAGTGGGTAACCTGGCTTAGGCGACTATTGGTCGAAAAAAGAAATAATGCAATCTTTTGTTTTTTTAACCTTTCTTAACGCTATGCCGGCTTCTTTGCGCATGGCCTTCTTATCGGTTGCACCAGATGCGTTCATTGCCTTGGTTTTTACAAATCCC
>CAZQUK010000043.1:13546-14192 GCA_964596435.1 uncultured Oligoflexia bacterium | reverse complement strand
GTATCCCATTTATGATCAAAGTGTTTTGAATGAGTTTTACAATAATGGAGCTTATTGGAGTGTTGTAACGGGGCACAATCTGCAGCAAATGGCCCATGAAAAAATTCAAAGCGAGGTTCGTGTAAAAAAAATTCTTAATTTTATAAATAATAAAACCCAAATAAAAGTCCTTGATATTGGTTGTGGTCATGGCTTTATTGCGGATTGGCTTGATCACTATGCAAAAAATAAAGTTTTGAGTTATGATTTTTTTGAGCCCGACCCGAAGCTATCAAACATGGTTTTAGAAAAAAAACTTTCTTTTGAAGTTAAATCTTTAGTTGCTCCTCCAGAAGGAAAACAACAGTATGATTTAATCATTGCAAATCATGTTATTGAACATGTTTCAGATCCTGTTGCGTTTGCATGTGGAATCAGGGATCTCCTTAATCCTGATGGTTTAGCTTATATTGAGACACCTAATTCTGATTATAGATTTAAAAATGATGTTTTTCCTCATACTTGTTTTTTCACAAAAGATTCGTTTGCAAGTTTGGCTAAAAAGATTAATGTTGAAATCTTAGCTTGTGCTGAATTTGGCACTTATTTCAACTCAAAAGGAACATTAGTAGATCAAATAAATAAATATTTTTTCAGAAAATCTTTT
>CAZQUK010000043.1:0-13536 GCA_964596435.1 uncultured Oligoflexia bacterium | reverse complement strand
TAGGCGTTAAGGTTGGCCTTTGGTCCGCACAAAAAATATTAGATCATATAATATGGCAGTACAGTAATCCCACAAATGGCATGTGGCTTTTTTGGATATTTAAGAAAATATAAAACAGGTATGGTGGTACTAATATGAACATACTATTAACGATTGCGGCTCGTGGTGGTTCAAAGGGCGTTAAAAACAAAAATATTCGCACAATTAACAACATACCCTTAATAGCAATAACCATTGGGCAGGCTATAAAATGGGGAAAAGCTGCAAAAATAATTGTAACTACAGATTCAGAAGAAATTGCGCTAACTGCAAAAAAATATGGTGCCCAAGTTCCTTTTTTAAGACCGCCTGAGCTTGCAACAGATACTGCTGGTAAAATACCTGCATTAAGACATGCAGTATTAGAGTCAGAGCGTATTTTTAGCGAAAAATATGATCTACTTGTAGATCTTGATCCAACGGCACCAATAAGAAAAATCAGTGATTTAGACAGTTGCCTTGATCTGTTTTTAAAAAACAGACCAAAGTCTATTGTTAGTGTTACAAAAGCCAAAAAAAATCCTTATTTTAATATGGTTGAGCTTAATAAAAGTGGTTTTTTGAAAATCTCAAAAGAACTTGATGGCTCTATTATTAGACGACAAGATGCGCCGCAGGTATATTCAATGAACGCCTCAATTTATTTTTATAGTAGGGATTATATTTTAGATCAAAACACAAAAAGTGCACTTTCAGACAAAAGTATGATTTATGAAATGGATGATCTGTCTAGCGTTGATATTGATAGAGAAATAGATTTTAATTATATTGAATATCTAATTAAGCATGGGGTTTGGAGTACCAATAATGAGTAAAAATAATAAGTCAATGGAGTGTAATACTTCTGTAGTCGTTGGGGCTTCGGGTTTAATTGGGAAGGCTATTGTAAATTCTTTTTTAGAGGCTGGTTCAAAGGTAATTGCGATTGATATTAATGATGAAATAATTAATTTACATAAAAGCACGAATTATTTTTCTGAGGTGATAAATTTTGCAGATACGGCCTCAGTGCAAGAAAAAGTGCACGAACTTTATAAAAAATATCCGGATATTAATGTGTGGATCAATACCGCTTATCCAAGAACAAAAAATTGGGGCACACATAGGGCAGATCACGATCCTATTTCCTGGCAAAAAAATGTAAATATGCAGCTAAATTCAGTTTGTATGCTTACTCAAGAATTTTCAGAAATTCTTAAAAATAACAATAAACCCGGAAGTATAATAAATATGGCTTCAATATACGGGGTTGTTGGGGCAGATCCAAATATTTATGAGGGTCTTGATATGCGGTGTCCGTCGATTTACACGGCCATTAAAGGTGGTATAGTTAATTTTTCGCGGCATATGGCTTCTTTATACGGAAAGTATAACATTAGGATAAATTCGGTTTGTGCAGGTGGCGTTGAGGATGGTCAAAATCCTGAATTTATTAAAAGATATTCTCAAAGGACTCCTCTGGGTAGAATGGGAAGGCCCGAAGAAGTGGCTTCGGTGGTTAGATTTTTGGCATCAAATGAAGCATCTTATGTGACAGGTGCCGCATTAATGGTTGATGGGGGATGGACGGCAAGATAGGTGTCTGGTATATGAAGTTATTCGTTCATACAAACATTTTAGGAGTCTAAAAATATGAAAATATTAGTAACAGGTGGTGCTGGCTATTTGGGTTCAAAATTAGTCCCATCGTTATTAAAGGATGGCCATGAAGTTACGGTGCTTGATAGTTTTATTTATAGGCAAACCCCACTTCTTGATGTTTGTTATGATAAAAAATTATCGATAATTAGGAATGACGTTCGTAATAAAGACGTTTTAGATAAAGAACTAAAAAAAGCAGATGCAATAATTACACTTGCAGCTCTTGTTGGTGCACCACTTTGTGAGTGTGATAAATGGACTTCCCAGCATGTAAATACAGATGTAATCAAATATATAGTAAATAATAAATCAAATTCACAGATCTTGGTTTATCCCTGCACCAATAGTGGGTATGGAATTGGACAAGAGGGTATTTATTGTACGGAAGATTCTCCACTTATGCCTATTTCCCTTTATGGTAAGCAGAAAGTTGAGGCAGAAACCGCAATTTTAGATTCTGGTGAAGGTGTGACATTTAGACTTGCAACTGTTTTTGGTGTGGCCCCAAGAATGCGTATGGATTTACTTGTAAATGATTTCACGAACCGTGCATTAACCGATAAAACGGTTGTTTTATTTGAAGCTCATTTTAAAAGGAATTATGTGCACGTAGGTGATGTTGCAGGTGCTTTCAAGTTTGCACTTTCAAATTATGAAAAGCTTAAAGGTAGACCCTATAATTTTGGTCTAAGTGAAGCAAATTTAAGTAAATATGAATTATGTCAAACCATTCAAAAACATGTGCCTGATTTTAAGTTTTTAGTATCAGAAATTGGTGAAGATCCAGATAAAAGAAACTACATTGTTAGTAATGAGCGAATTGAAAAAGCAGGCTTTAAAGCCACTACAACACTGGATCAAGGTATTGAGGAATTAATGCGGGGATATAAGATACTGAGACGAAGCCAGTTTGTTAATGTCTGGTAATAAAACTATTTATTTAACCCAATCATTCTTTTAATCTTTTGTCTTGTAGAATACGGAACAGATTGTCTTAACTTGCGTGACAACTTATTTCCCCAAAGAAAGTTTTTGGCTCTTTCTAAGTGCATTTTTTCTCTAATTAGGTGTAATCGTTTTGCTTCATAGTGAAAGCCCCACGCGAAATCTTCAAGATCACTTGCACTAAGGTTACAAAGTATAGGTTCAGGGAAGCCAACCCCTTTAACGTTTAAAATGTAGTCTTTCATATCTTTAATTATGCCCTGCTTTTCTGCATACTCATAAAGTTGTGTGCCTGGATATGCGGTTGCATAACTAAAGGAAATATTTTCTTTTGTAAGGTTATTTTCTTTTATTACGTCTAATAAAAAATTCTTTGTTTCATTCAAGGTCTTTTTTGTTTCACCCGGCATTCCTAATACCATATTTAAGTGGGAAAATACACCAGCGTCACACGTAACCTTAATGGCATTTTTATTATCTTCAACTGTTGATTGTTTTTTCATCTCATCTAAAATTGTCTGACTGCCACTTTCTATTCCATAGCTGATCCTGAAAAAATTTGCTCTTTTCATGGCCTCAGCCATTTCTTTTGTAATAAGATTGGCTTTTCCTCCGCTTGTAAAAATTCTTATTCCAAGCTTTTCTTTCTCAAGTGCACTACAAAGCTCCAAAAACCAGCTTCTTTTTGCCATAATAAGGTCATCCATTGTTACAACAAAAGTTACGCCAAAGTTTTCTTTAAGTGTTTTAAGTTTGTTTATTATGTAAGGAATTGAATGTCTGCGGTGTTTGTGGTTAAAATGAAAACAAAAGGTGCATTTGTATATACAGCCTCTTGAAAAAACAACAGGCCAAACACGTTCTTTTTTATCAAGGCGAAGTTCTGGCGGCAAAGTGTTATTAATCCATTTTCTGTAAAAATCCATGTAAAGTGCGTAATCAATCATAGATGGCATGGGGGTTGTTAAATAATCAAGATTATCAGAAAGATCAGGTTTGTTTCCTTCCCAGTTTTTTTGGGTGCGCCAGTAGAGTCCTGGAATTGATTTAATTTTTTCTGGTGAATCAAGATTTATTAATAATTCAACAATAAGTTTTTCACCATCGCTTTCACACAAATAATCTGCTTTTGTATTTTGAAACCATAAATCTTTAAGTGGAAGCCCAAGTGATCCGCCAAGAATAATAGGAACATTGCTTTTTTCTTTAACGCTACTTACCAGTCTTTCAGTAAAATCATAAGATGATGGTATTGATCCAATTCCAATTAAGCGTGCATTAATATTTGAAATTTCATCAATAGCTTCTTTTTCAACTTTTAGTTTGATGTCATTTACAGATTCATTATTAAAAAGCATCTTTGCTTTATTACAGTAGCGTTCGTGAACGTTTAAAATTTTATAGGTAAAACCCGCATCTTTTATAGCCTGTGCAAGATACATTAAATGAATGGGGGGGGTGAGATATGAATCCATTCCGGTTCTAGTTGGGTTAATAAGTAAAACATCAACTTTATTTGTCATTAAATACCTTTCTGTCACAAATAGTGAATTACTACGGTTTGCGATCATATACCCATCTTTTATGAAATGGAAGAAAAGCTCACAATACATGTAGTTTTGGGGGCGCTTTATTTACCTGACAAAAAGTCACGGTTTTTAGTTTATAGTTGTGTAAATTGTTCTTATCTCATAAAAATAAGTATGCAAAAAGATGATCTAAAAAAAGCATTAGTTACTGGAGGCACCAGGGGGATAGGTGCATCAATTGCACAAACACTTCTTGATGCTGGCTACATTGTCAGTGTGACTGGAACAAAAAAAGAAGCAAATACAAAAAATGGGCTTGAGTATTTGGCCTGTGATTTTTCAAATAAAGAAGAACTAAATCAGTTTACTAACGCCATAAAAAAAATGGAATTTTCAGTGCTTGTTAACAATGCAGGCACTAATAAGCTTGGTCTGCTTGAAAACTATGATGTTTGCGATTTTGAAAAAATCCAACTAATAAACGTAATTGCCCCTTTTATGCTTTGTCAGTCAGTAATACCTGGTATGTGCAAAAGGGGGTTCGGGCGTATTGTAAATATTACTTCCATTTTTGGAGTAGTTAGCAAAGAAGAACGTTCTGCATATTCTGCAAGTAAGTTTGGTTTGACAGGTTTGAATAAGGCTTTGTCTCTTGAGGTGGCAAAGCATAATGTATTAGTAAATTGTTTAGCACCCGGCTTTGTCGAAACGGACCTAACCCAAAGGATTCTGGGAGAAAAGGGTTTGAAAGAAGTTGCCAAGCAGGTTCCAATGAAGAGAGTAGCTAAACCACGTGAAATAGCAAGTGTGGTTAGGTTTTTGGCCAGTGAAAAAAATTCGTATATGACTGGTGCGACGATACTTGTAGATGGAGGTTATACTTGTGTCTGAAAAAGTATTATCGATTAACTCACATAAAGGCAAATATCATGTTAACTGGGGTGACCGTTTTTCAGAATTAAAAAATGGCTTAGAGTCCAATCAACATTTGATTATAGATAAAAAAGTCGCTGATATTTATTTCGAACAATTACGTTTAGCCCTAAGTTCAGGTTCCGTACTTAAAATCGAGGCACTTGAGGAAAATAAATCAATTGAAAAAATTCCATCGTATGTAATGCATCTGCTTGGAAATAAGATAAAAAGGGGACACGAATTAGTTGTAGTGGGTGGGGGTATATTACAGGACATAGGGTCTTTTTTGGCCACAGTTCTTTTTAGAGGTGTGTCTTGGCGTTTTTTTCCAACAACACTTCTTGCGCAGGCAGATAGCTGTATTGGTTCAAAATCTTCTATTAATGTAGGTTCATATAAAAACCAACTTGGAACATTTACTCCCCCAAGCGTTATTAATATTTCGCCTGATGTTTTACAAACATTAGATAGAAAAGATTTTAGGTCAGGTGTTGGCGAAATTATTAAGGTCCATTTGATGTCCGGTGTGGATGATTTTAATAGTCTTCAAAAGAACTATGATGCTCTATTTGAAAATACTGATATATTGAAAAAATTCATATTAAGATCTCTTGAAATAAAAAAATATTATATAGAGGCTGATGAATTTGATCAAAACGAAAGACTCTTGTTGAATTTTGGGCACAGCTTTGGTCATGCTATTGAAAGTGCAAGCAATTTTAAAATTCCTCACGGAATAGCTGTAACAATTGGCTTAGATATGTCAAATTTCCTGTCTTCTAAAAGTGGTTTATTAGATGAATCTGTGTTTAAGCAGGTTAGAATGTTTCTGTTAAAAAATATTATTGGGTTTGAAAAAACTAATCTGTCGTTTGAAAAGTTTTTAGACGCTCTTTCAAAAGACAAAAAAAACACTTCAAAAGAAGTATCTGTGATTCTAATGCACGAGCCTGGAAAAATGTTAAGAAAATGCATTCCTTTTGATGCGTATTTTAAAAATATTTGTCAGGATTATTTTAAATACTATTTAGGGCAATGACTAAAGATCATTAAACCTTTTTATTAAAACATTTTCTAAATTAACCACTTTAAGAGTATTTTTAATATTAACTGCAGTATTACCATCACCATAAAGCGATTTTGAAGTTTCAAGAACGGCAGTAAAGTCATCAGATACTCCATGTTTTATTGCTTCAGTAATGGCGCTTGCATCTTCATCACAATCAATAATTGATTTGGCTTTTAATCGGCCCCGCTGTCTTAAACCAATATTAATCGTGGGTTTTTTAAAAAATGGTGCTTCAATTATTCCACTTGAAGAATTTCCAATTATAATATTAGAAAATTTAACTGTACTAAGATATTTTAATCTCCCAAGCGACGTAAAAGCATAAGCTCTTCCTGGGTTATTTAAACAGTAGTTGTCTATCATTTCTGATATTATTTTTCCGCCCGTATCGGTGTTGGGTTTTGTAAAAATGATATATGCATTATTAAATTCATCAAGGGCTTTTAGTAGCTCAGTCATTCCATTTGAAGTGGAATCGTTCTGTAGGGTTACTGGGTGATATGTTACAAGAAAATTAGTCTTTCCAAACTTTATTCCTAGCTCTTTTTCAAGCTCATGCCTTTGAAATAGCTTTAGGCGTTTAATGTTTTCAATTCCAGGAGCACCAAAATTAAATACCGTTGATGGTTTTTCGCCCAATTGTATAACGCGGCTTTCGTATTCCTTGGCTGCCACAAAATGGAAATGTGACATTTTTGTAATAGAATGCCTTATGGCTTCATCAATAACACCTTCACTGGTTTCACCGCCATGTATATGTGCAACAGGTATTTTTGCAATCATAGAGGCAACAACCGCAGCAAGGATTTCAAATCTATCGCCAAGAACAACAATAATATCAGGTTTTATTTTATTCCATACATTTGCAAAACCATTTATACCTTGTGCAATAGCTCTAGAAATACCCAGTTCAGTATCATCATTAAGATCAACTTCAATTTTTTCATCTATTAAAAAACCGTCGTTTGTAATTTCTTTATAAGTTAAGCCGTGCTTTTTTGATAAGTGTGCACCAGTAACAGCAAGCTTTAGCTCTAATTCTGGATCTTCTTTAATTTCTTTAATTAACCAATATAAAAGGCCATATTCGGCCCTTGTCCCAGTAACAACACAAATTTTTCTTTTTGTTTTATGCATAACGAAAAAACCTAAACATTATAAATATCAGTTTTATAAATACCCATATTACTTTTAAACCAGGCTATGGTTTGTTTTAACCCTTCGTCTATAGAGATTTCAGGTTTCCAACCTCCAGCGTTTTTTAATAATGTGTTATTACTCTCAAGAAGCATGACTTCGCTTGATTCTGGTCTTATTCTTTTTTTGTCCTGGATAATTTCTGCTTTGTAACCAATAATATCAGAAATTTTTTCATAAATATCTTTTATGGATATTGTCTGTCCTGTCCCAATATTTACAACTTTTCCAAGAAGACTATCGCTATTTGCAATTGCTATTAAACCTGTAACTGTATCACCAACAAATGTTAAGTCTCGTTTTGGCTCTAAATTGCCAAGTGAAATAGATTTATTACCATCTAAAAGTTGGGTTATAATTGTAGGAATTATGGCCCTGGCTGATTGCCTTGGACCATAAGTATTAAATGGTCTTGCAATAACCACTGGGGTTTTAAATGAATTAAAGTAACTTAATGAAATATTATCAGCTCCAATTTTAGATGCTGAATATGGTGATTGTGGTTGAAGAGGGTGATCCTCTTTAATTGGGGTAACCTTGGCGGTTCCATAAACCTCGCTGGTGGATGTTATAAGAACCTTACGAAGATCAAATTGCCTTGAAGCTTCAAGGACGTTATATGTTCCTTCAATATTGGTTTTTACATAAGCAAGTGGTGATTCGTAACTATAGGGAATGCCAATTAGGGCCGCCAGATGGTAAACTTGTTCACAATCAGTTACAATTTTTTTTACAGAGTCAAAATCCCTAATATCGCCTGTTTTAATTTCAATGTCTTTTTTTAGGGGTGAGTTTTCCAACCAACCCCAATTATTTCGTGAGTTGTAATGTATAAGAGCCCTAACATTATATCCATTTTTAGCCAGTTTTTCACATAAGTGTGATCCAATAAAGCCGCCTGCCCCAGTTACTAATATTTTCTTAGACATCGTTTTTTCCGGTCCTTTTTTTTATAAAATATGTAATAAAAACGTAAGTGCCGCAGTGTGCCACCGCATTAACTCATATGTTATTTATAAATTATGAACTTATAAATACATAATGTTTTCTTCTCATGGTGGTCTCTTTATAGTAAAACCACAAATGTTATACAGTTTTTTGGGTCTTTTTTATAGTAATTGCACTGCAGCAAGAGTAAAAAGGTAAAAGGTATTAGAACTATGAAAAATTGGAAGAGGCTTGCTGTGTTACCGACAACCAGCATTTTAGAAACTGTTGGCATAATAGACACGGCCGGATACCAAATTGCTTTAGTAGTAGATGAAGAAGATATCCTGTTGGGCACAGTTTCAGATGGTGATATCAGAAGGTGCATTTTAAATTGTATTTCTGTTGAAAGTCCCATTGAGTTGATAATGAATAAAAAGCCCCAAACAGCCTCCGCAGCTGAAAGTATAGATAGCATTGTACAGGTAATGAAAGAAAAAGATTTAAGAAGAATTCCCGTTGTTGATGAATTAGGACGTATGATTAAGGTTGCAATATTAGAAGATTTAATGGGCACAAGAGCCAATAGGGTAGAAAAAGAAAACTGGGTGGTTTTAATGGCTGGAGGGCTGGGTTCACGTCTTGGGTCACTAACAAAAAACTGTCCCAAACCACTTTTACCAATTGGTAACAAACCGCTTCTTGAAACAATATTAAATAATTTTATCAGTTACGGTTATAGAAAATTTTTTATTTCAGTAAGTTACAAAGCAGATATGATTAAGTCACACTTTGGTGATGGTTCAAAGTGGGGTATTGAAATTCAGTACCTTTGTGAAGATAAACTTCTTGGCACAGCCGGGGCATTAAGCTTGTTGCCTCAAAAGCCGAATAAACCTGTTTTTGTTATGAATGGTGATCTTTTAACCAACATAAATTTTGATGATTTAATGGAATCTCATCAAAAACAAGAATCAAAAGCCACAATGTGTATAAGAGAGTTTGACTTTGAAGTACCTTATGGCGTTGTCAGAACTGAAAAAGGTTTGATCAAAGGTATAGATGAAAAGCCATCGCAGCACTTTCTTGTAAATGCTGGGGTTTATGTTTTAGAGCCAGAAGTTATAGACTTAATTGAGCCGGATATCAGAATAGATATGACAAGTCTTTTTAGAAAACTTCTAGAAAAAAACGAAAAGGCTGCCGTTTTCCCAATTAAAGGATACTGGTTTGATATTGGTAAGTCAGATGATTTTAGAAATGCTAACAGTGAATATTATAGATTTTTTTCAAAAAGCAGTAACAAGAATGCTTAACAATTCTAGCTGTATTAGTATTGGAGCTTGCAGGTGATTGGCGTTGGAATTATTGGCTATGGAAAGATGGGAAAAATTCGCCATGAAGCAATCAAGGCAGATGGCCGTGCTAGGGTTTTAGGTGTTGTTGATCCATTTTTTAACAATCAAGTTGCAGAAATTAAAAAACACAACAAACCCTATGAACTTTTAGCAAATCCAGAAATTCAGGCTGTGTTTGTATGTACTCCAAACTATTTAAATAAAGACTTAACCATTGCGGCATTAAAAGCTGGAAAACACGTTTTTTGTGAAAAACCACCGGCCTTTACTTCATCTGAAGTTGAAGAAATTATTAGTATTGAAAAATTATCTTCAAAAAAACTTATGTACGGTTTTAATCACAGGCACCATGGTAGCGTTATAAAGGCCCAAGAGTTTATTGAATCAGGTCAATATGGTCGTGTTCTATGGATGAGGGGGCGCTACGGTAAAAGTGTTGATAAAGCTTTTTTTGAAGAATGGAGAGCAAAAAAAGAACTTGTAGGTGGTGGTATATTCCTCGATCAGGGAATTCATATGCTCGATTTGTTTTTAATGTTTTCTGGAGGTTTTGACGAAGTTAAGGCATTTGTTTCTAGTTTATATTGGAAACTTGAAGTTGAAGATAACGTTTTTGCTATTTTTAAAAACAACAAAACTGGTGTTGTTGCTTCATTACATTCAACAATGACCCAGTGGCGTCATCTTTTTTCTTTAGAAATATTTTTAGAAAAAGGTTACATGGTAATAAATGGACTTTTAACCTCATCAGGAACTTATGGCGAAGAGGTGATGACTGTTGCTAAAAACCGTTCCACAGCACCAGCTGCAACATGGAGCGATGAGGAACATTTTCGTTTTGAAATAAACGATTCATGGGAATCTGAAATTAAACAATTTCTTGATTGTATTGAAAACAATACTTCAATAAGTACTGGAAATTCTAAAAGTGCTTTAGATTTAATGAAGCTTGTTGATAAGGTTTATCAGCAAAAGAACACGTAAGAATATGTTTTATGAAAGTTGAAGTTTGTATTGACTAAAAATATCAAAAATCAAACTTCGTTTTTTATAGACCTTACTCTTTCTGTTTCACCAGACATGGTGGTTTGGCCAAAGTCGCCTAAAACAGAATTTTATAATCATAAATCTATAAATAAGGGTGATAGTTGTAATAATACTAATTTATTTATGAATGTTCATTCTGGCACCCATGTTGATGCACCGAGGCATTTTTTTGAAAATGGTATTGCTGTTGATGAACTTCCGCTTGAAAGGCTCTGTGGTGAAGCCTTTGTCTTGGATTTAAGTTGTGAAGAAAAATTAAAAGTAGAACATTTTGAAGAAAAACTTAGAAAAGAAAATAATATTTATAAGTTACTTATTAAAACCAAAAATTCTCAAAACTTAACTCAAAGCAATGGGACCTTTAAAGAGGATTATGTTGCAATCGATGATGCAATTGCTAAATATTTAGTAGGCTCAAACATAAATTTTATTGGAATTGATTATTTTTCTATTCAACCATTTGGAGTTCAATCAATGGTGCATAAGATTTTGTTAGAAAAAGAAATAATAATTGCTGAAGGGTTAAATCTTTATAATGTTGGTCAGGGGTATTATGAAATGTTTTGTCTTCCTCTGAAATTAACAGCTGTAGATGGGGCACCGGCCAGGGTAATTATAAGAAAAATTACGAAAAAACATTTCCATTAATTTTTTGATAAATATTTATTAGTTCTAACTGCCCTTTAATTGTTTGAAGATCTTTGAAGTCATTATCTAAAAAAGCTTTGGTTTGTAAATAAAGGCCAGGCTTGAACATCAGGTCATATTTATCATTTGTTTCAATAAAGTATGCCTCGGTTTTTCCAATTTCCTGTTGTTGAAGTTTCTCCATTGGTCTAAAAATTAAGCGATGCTTTTTTGTCATCATTTCCACGCTCCACCGGCCTGGAGCCTCCCAGTTTGAAGAATATGAAAATATTGATCCTTTCTTGGTTTTGCCAGCACCGGTGAATATGGAACCACTTGGGTGCCAGTCAAGACCGCCTGACGTAAAACAATGAATAATTTCAGGATTCCCACCTAAAAAGAAAGCATGGTCGATGACGTGGGATGAATTAGTAAGCAACCAATTTCTTTTTACTTTTGGAGGGTAATAGGCATCTTTTAATCTATGTGACCATTCAGTAAATTCAAACTGGAAAGAAGTAATACCACCATCATTAGAAATAATTTCTTGAGCTTTTTTTGTGGAGGAAAAAAATCGGCGGGTATATGCTACAAAAAACTTTTAATTTATTTCTTCTTCTTTTTTATAAAAATTTTTAAGTTTTTTTTTTGTTAGAGCAGCCGGTTTTTCTACTAATATTGATTTAATGCCAAGGTCAAGTAGTTCTAAACATAAACACGGAGCTTCTTCTTCTGATATTGCAACTATGGCTTTATTATAACTACTAATTGTGTGATTCTGAAGGAACCCTTTAAGTCCATTTCTAATTACAGGAATTTCAAATTCCTTTTCGAAAATATCGGCAGTTGTTTTACTTCTTCCAATAACGGTAAAATTAATATTTTGAGCTTTAAGAACTTTTGCATACTCTTTACCCATGAAACCAGCACCAAATAAAAGAACTTTATTCGAATTGAACATAATCATAACTCCTTAATTGACTCCAAAGTTGATCACAAAGAAATTATATAAATCAAAGTATTTCTTTCATGTATTTTTCTTCATATTCATTGCTAAGTTTATCAAGTAGGTCCATTGCGTTGCTTGAGGCAAGTGGCTTTGTAAAATCTCTTCTCTTGTTAAGTTCATCCTGTTCTGATGATTGTTTTTCAGCGGGTGTCCATCCATATTGTTTGTATATGTTTCTTTTTATACCATCTGCAATCATCGTCCTTGGAACTTTTTGTTTTTCAAGCTCCTTTTTTGTTGCTAATGTTTGTGTTGTTTCCAATAGTTTTTCGATTTTTATTAAATACGAATTGGGTTCTTTAACAAATCTTTCAAAAGGAATTAATAGTACATTATCTTTTTGATCGTCACTTAGGTGGGCTAAATTATGAGCACCCATCTTATTAAGAGCGTTTATAGAAAATATAACTTTATCCATTGTGTTGGATTCTATATATAAATCTTCCCAGCCTTTTGCAAAAAAAGGTAATCTATTATTTTTATATGTGTAGCATATTGTAAAATCTCTTGGGTCAACGCCATAGCGATCAATGTATAAATACCATTGTTTAATCATATATAGGGGGTGCCTTAAAATCTCTATATATCTCCCGCGGTGACCCAGTGCACTAATTAAGGAGTCTACAAGGGCCAGTAAATAGTGAAACGTTATATGTAAAATAGGTTTTGAACGTTTAATTTTTTGAAGTGCCTGTTCATCACCATCTTCAAATAGTCTTAAAAAATATCTTAGAGGTTTTGGATTTTTAAAAACAGAAGACAAATCACTGTATCTAAAGTTTGTTTCCCTGGACATCATCATATTGTAAATATCGTAATCAGAATACATACATATAAGCGCATTTGCTACTGACATATCAATTGACTCAAGGAACCTTAAAGAACATGTGTGCTCTAATAAATAATTATATTTTTGAATCTCAACATTTTTATAGCTGCCAATAATTGCAGTAAATAAGGTTTTTCCACAGCCTGGGTGGCCACCTACAAATACAACTTTATCTAAAATCATATTTTGTCTATGTATGTTTTTATATGGTTGATTAATATCAATATTCATCAAATAAACCTCTTTGAAAACCTCTACCAAAAAATAATATGTTTTGAAAAGAAACAATAGCATTGATCAAATTTATAGAAGCGTAGCTAGGGGTAACGCACTGGGTCGTTAGGGCGGGTACTGTGGCGGGAATTAAGATTGAAAAAAATGTGTAGGGTTGTTAGTTAATAAAA
>CAZQUK010000042.1:0-14204 GCA_964596435.1 uncultured Oligoflexia bacterium | reverse complement strand
TCCACACCAAAAAACACTATTGACTGCGCTTGTGCGTTGCATTATGCGTTGTTTATGAATTTCAAATACTATCAATCACTTATTGTTTTTTTTGTTTTCTCCTTTTTAACCATAGCTCTGATTATTTCAATAAATTCGTATGGTTACGAAAACACACCTGGATACGTTTGCGGCGAGAAAGGTTCAATGGATGCTAGAATCAAAGATTGTAACAAGGAATTTATCTATGTAGTTAATAATCCTAAGCTGGGCATTTATAAAAAAGCACACTGGTACCTTGTAAGGCGCGATATTGATCTTGTTGAGTTTTGGAAAGACAGCTCAAACGGATGGATTTGGATGACTCCGGCACGAACCCAAACCCCCCCTTTTAAACAGGAATATTTGCAATACGATGATGCAAGCAACTACTGCAATTTTGAAATAGAACTTGATGATTATCTTTCAGAATATACATTCAAACTGCCACAAACCATGTCGTTTAATATTGCAGAAAATAATGGGCTTTTCTGGGGGCTTCCATCTTTGATAGGGCAGGATTTCTGGGCAAATGTTTCATCATCCACAACTGCATGGGTTTATAAATATACCTATGATGGCGGATGGACATACAGTAACGAAAAATTTATGTACCATCCCTTTATGTGCGTTTATATCCCGTAATAACCTATTTTACTTTTGCTTTATCAATAAGTAGCTGAATGGCTTTGGTTTCGCGGATCTGATATCTTAAGTTGCGCCTGCCATCACTGCCTACGGCAAATCGCTTTTCCATGTCCTTTTTCATACGCTTGGGATATTGAGCAAGTCTTGCAGCAACAGCACTATCAATTTCCTCTTCTTTAACCGTAATACCTTCATTTTTTGCAACAGCCTCAAGAAGAAGGGTTGATTTTACCTTAATCTCAGCTTCTTTTTTAATCTCTTCGGCCTTTTTTTCTAAAAACACCTGAATCTCTTCCTGACCAAAACCATCGCGCCCAAGATCCTGTGAAAGACCTTGCTTCATAAGGTTTGTCTGAGCAAGAACAAAAGATGGTGGTATATCAATCGGGTTCCGCTTAATAAGAGCCATAATAACATCGTTCTGGAGCTTTTCCCGACCTAATGCCTCTTGCCTGCTTTTAATGTTTTCGCGCACTCTTATTGTTAGTTCTTCAAGCGTCTGAAAACCCACTTTTTTGGCCAGATCATCATTTAATTCTGGGATATTTTTTAACTTAATATCTTTCAGCTTTACAGTAAACTCTGCCTCTTTATCGGCAAACTTTGGGGTTAAATAATCTTTTGGAAATTTTACTCTAAACGTTTTTTCTTCTCCAGACTTCACACCTTCAAGATTTTCTTCAAAGCCTTCAATAAAGGCTTTTGTTCCAAGCTCAAATACTTTCGTTCCCTGCATGCCTGGATGTTCCTCAAGTCCGGTTTCTGTAACAAGCTTCCCTAAAAACTCAATATCAACAAAATCACCTTTTTTAGCACCTCGACCAACTTCACCCTCCGGTAACGGTAGCTGTTCAGCCATAGAGTTTTGAAAATTAGTCATATTTTCATTAACTTCTTTTTCAGATACCTCAACCTTTTCCTTGGTGAGTGGTATTTCAAAATAATCTTTTACTTCAAAGTCAGGAAGAATTTCAAAAGTTGCTTCATACTCAATTTGAATGCTTTCTAACCCATTAGTAATTAATTCACCTGGCCCTGGTTTTAGATTTTCAATAGTTGGCTGTCCTACTGGTGTTAATTTTTCCTGGACAATTGCCTCTTTATAGGACTCATCAATAAGGTTATCAAAGACATGCGCCTTAGTACTCTGTTCAAACTTTTGTCTTACAATAGAAAGTGGCGCATGCCCCTTTCTAAAACCTTTTAGCTCCACAGTTTTTTGAATATCAATCAATCCCTGTTCCACCTTGCTTGCAAAAACACCTTGGGGGATTGTGATTTTTAATTTTCTGGACACCTTTGAAACATCGTTAACGCTTACTGTTATATTCATAATGCTACCTTTGTAGAAAATTTTTAATAAAGAGTCAATTTCCTAATATTGATAAATAATTATTATTTTAAATTATTATAAATCTCGCTAAAAATTGGTGTCCTATACCACACCCTATCAAGGCTTAACCCCCTGGCTTGCGCGGTTGCACCTGCATTTGATCTTAGTCCACTCTCAATTATGGATTTAATATCGTCAGGACTTCTTCTGCCCTCCCCAATTTCCACTAAAGTACCAACAATTGAGCGAACCATTTGTTTTAAAAAACCATTTCCAATAATATTAATGCGGAGCAAAAAATATGAGCTGCCACCATCATTATTTAAATCTTTACTATTTACAGCATTATTCCAAATACCAAAAAAATCGTTGTTAATTGTGTATATATCAGCTTCAATAATTTTTCTAACAGTTGAGCTTGGGGAAGATCCTGCAACCCGAAATGCCTTAAAATCGTGCTCGCCAATAAAATTCTTTAATGCAGCAATCATGGCTTCTTTATCAAGCCTTTTTCTTATCCACCACGAAAAGGGGTACAAATGAGGGAGCGGTGTGGGACCTTGCTGAATATAAAAACTATAACTTTTTTTAATGGCTGATCTTTGTGCATGAAAATCAAGCCCGACATCATCAACGCAAAGAATTCTAATATCGTCCGGTAAAAGTGAATTTAGCCCCTCTTTTAGGCGTTGTGTTGACCATTCTTTATTTCGTAAAACAAAATGCGCTACCTGCCCTAAAGCATGCACACCAGAATCCGTTCTGCCACTTCCAACAACAGGGGCGCCTTCCCCCGTTATTGACTTAAGCGTACATTCAATTGTTGCCTGAATACTGGGAGCACCCATTGAGGCTGAACCACTTTGTCTTTGCCAGCCACAATAGTTTGTCCCAACGTATGAAATTAGTGCTGCAAATTTTTGTTCCACTGGCATTGAAACACCTAATATAATTTTTTGTTTTCCTTAGCAGTAAGCGTCCTAAGCTTTAACCACATGGCCCAAAATAAACTTAAAACAAGGTAGCCACCTGTGGCTGCAAAAAAGGTAATGTGAGGTTTTAGTAAAACACAGATTATTACCAGAATAGCCAATAAAAATACCCCAAACCTGGCCTGAGAGCGCCAGTTAAATTCCTTAAAGCTTGGAAACGGTATTTGGCTCACCATTAATAGGCCAAGAACTATACCAAAAACAACTGCTAAAATACTTTGATGAATTTCATTTGTGGGCCAGACAATATTATTTGAAAAAATAAAGAATGTGGAAATAAACCCGGCTGCAACAGGTATGGGTAAGCCTTGAAAATAGCCTTTAAGTACATTTTTTGTGTCAACCGCAACATTAAACCTTGCAAGCCTTAAAGCACCGCACACCACGAACCAAAAAGCAATAATACCGCCAAATTTATCAACCGAAAACAAACCCCATTTATATAATAAAATACCTGGGGCAACACCAAACGAAATAAGGTCTGACAAACTGTCGTATTCAATTCCAAACTGGCTTGTGGCTTTTGCAAAGCGGGCAACGCGACCATCTAAAAAATCAAAAATCATTGCAAGAATTATCCACCAGGAGGCCGAAAGTATATCACCCTTCATGGAAGATAATACAGAAAAGAAACCACAAAAAATATTTGCCGTTGTTACAAGATTCGGCAGTAAATAAATTTTTTTAATTCCCATAAAAACTTCTCCCTACTGAAGCCACACAATACTATAACCCGCGGGTTATGGGTGGCTTAAGTTTTCCAGATTTTAATTTTACTTCAGCATCAGATAACCTTGCGTAGCGCGGATAAACATTTAGTGCATCTTTTTCTTTACCGGCCTGTATAGCTTCCCACACAATGCGCCCCAAGTGTCGGCCCTGCATATTTCCGCTAAACTCCTGGTTAAATCTAAGTTCATTTTTTACTGGCAATTCCTTTAAAATTTCATCAAAAATACTAAACCCGTCTCCATGTGCATCGCCAAGCAGGCTCCAGTAAGATTCGTGTTTTCCTTCTTTTAATTTTTTTTGAAATTTATTAACAAATTCATAAGGAGTAATGGCTTCCTCTATCACGCCCCTTTTCCAAAGATCACCGCCACCATCATTAGGATATATACAACATTCTAAAACCGCCTTTGCGCTACCAAAAAGGGCAAAAACCTCGCCCTTACACGCATCCCTAAGTACGCCAACAAGCACCCTTTTATCAAGTTCAGCAAAATGAATGGCCGCGGGTCTTGCAAGAACTGAAAGGCTTGAAACCCCAACAAGAGGTTTTTTTAATACATGAGCCAATGTTCTTGCTGTTGTTACTCCAATTCTAAGACCCGTAAAACTTCCTGGACCTAAGCCTACCCCAAAATAATCAACTTCATTTAATTTCCATCTTGATGCCTCAAGAATCTGATGAATTGCCCAAAGTAATGATTCTGAATGTTGAAACCTGCTGACATTTAGCGTCCATTCACTAACAAGCTTTGGCTCTTGAGTGCTTTGTATCTTACTTATTGATGATGATTTTGATTCACTATCCTTTTTTTTGAGAAAAGCACCATCATCACCCCACTCCATCGCTGCCAAACAACCTACTTTTGATGATGTATCCCATGCTAAAAGACGCATTAAATACCCACTGAACTTTATTAATTAAAAAACGGCAGTCTTGTTAAATCATTTTTTATAACAAGAATCATAAGACCCAAAATGATTGCAAGACCAACTTGTTGAAGAATTTCCATTTGTCTTAACTTCATGGGTTTTCCTCTTATACCTTCAATACCAAGAAGTAAAAGATGACCACCATCAAGAACAGGTATTGGAAGTACATTTAATATTCCAAGCCCAACAGAAAGGATTGCCATTGTTGTTAAGAAAGCAATAAGTCCACGAGAAAGTGATTCGCCAGCAATTTTACCAATTAAAATAGGGCCACCAAGTGTTGCAACAGAAACATCCCCAGAGATCATTTTTCTAATTACAACCACATTTCTCCAGGTAAGATCAACCATTCTACTTGTACCTTCATACAAAAGCACAAAGGGATTCCATATTCTATTTATTACATACTCTGGTTCGCCGTACATGGCTAAGGGTAAAATTCCAATTGTAAACTCTTTAACTTTTTTAAGAAGCGGATCGCGGATCTGGTTTTCTGTTGGAACCACTACGCGGTTCAGTAATTTTCCATCACGCTCCCAGGCAACTTTCACATTACCCTTTTCTTTTGTTACATTCTGAATGGTTTCTTTTAGCCGCCAGTAGCTATTAAGAATCTTACCGCTAATTGAAACAATCCTATCGCCCTTAAGAAGTCCTGCTTTTTCGGCGGGCGATTCGGCTACAACTTTATCAATAAAAAGTTCTGACGAATACAAACCCAAATCATGTTGAATATTTTTTGATCTTTTGGGTTTTACAAAGCTTGCCTCTTTAGGTTTTCCCGCTCCGGCTTCCGATTCTAATTCAAAATTTACTATTTCCCCGGGTTTTGTATCGGCATAAACCCACTCTAGCTGCTCCCACGATATAATTTGAGCGGTATTCACTCTGGAAACGATATCGCCAGTTATAATACCGGCTTTTCCTGCCGGCGATTTTGAATTAGAAACCCCAACTTTTGGGAGTCTGGGCGAAATAATCATCCCATCAATCATTCCAACCTGTCTTCGTTCACCATAGAGGCTGAAACCCTCTTCACTAGAAAGCTGCATTTTAAGTGTTTCAGGTAATTCAGCATTTCTGTGGAGAACCTTAAATTCTACAACTTCGTCAGGATGTTCCCTGACTTCCATAACCACATCTTCAAATCTTGAAACCGGCTTACTTGCAACTTCAATAATTTTATCTCCTGACCTAAAACCGCTTTCATAGGCGACAGAGTCTGGAAGAATACGCACTACAAAATTAGCGGGCTTCGGCTCACCAATAAGCATAATTGCCATAAAGATCACTATTGCAAAAATAAAATTAAAAAGAGGGCCCCCGAAAAATATAAAAAATCTTTTCCATGGTGGTTGAAACTGTAATGCTCTTTTCCTTTCTGCTTCTGATATTTTGGAATCGCCCTCTTCGCTAAGGTCCTCACCAAGAAGTTTTACATAGCCCCCAAGTGGGATCGCTGAAACACAAAATTCAGTTTCACCAAATTGTTTTTTCCAAAGCTTGGGTCCAAAACCTATTGAAAAGACTTCTGCTTTAACGCCAAAAATACGCGCAAAGAGAAAATGCCCAAATTCGTGTACAACAACCAAAGGACCAAGAATAATTATAAAACCTAAAATCGAGAACACGTACGCCTCCAATATCTGTATCTGTAGTTGATTAGAACAATTTTACACATAAATACATGACAGGCAAAGCTAATAACATACCATCAAACCTATCAAGAAAGCCCCCATGGCCAGGTAAAATGCTTCCAGAGTCCTTAACAGCATAAGATCTCTTAATAAAACTCTCACTCAAGTCACCTGCAATTGATGCAACACCGACCAGAATGGGGATAAAAAACACGCCAAGCCAATTTAGATCGCTGAACACTAGTACTTTATAAATCAAACTTATAATTAGACCCGCCAAAAGCCCTGCCACACATCCCTATTGTGTCTTTTTAGGACTAATAAGGGGGTATAATTTTCGTTTACCATATTTTTTACCACCAAAGTATGCCGCGGTGTCCCCACTCCATATTATAAGAAAAAATAAAATTACCCAATGCACCCCCTCCGCTGTTTCCATAATGAGAGGAAGATAAAGTGGTAAAAAAATCAGATATAACAAGGTGAAAATAGACAGAACAAGCTCTCTAAAATGAACTAATAAATTATCCCCACCATGCTGTTCCGCAGAAAAAAGGAAGTATAGGACAATCAGTATAAATGAGGCAGTAATAAGTTCAAACTTAAGAAATGGAAAAGCTGCATTAATTACCGCTATTATCCAGGTGGCTGCAAGCAGTAAATTTCGTTTCCTTACATGGTCAGATAAAGAAAAACCAAGCTTTGATAACTCAAAAACCATTCCAAGCGAAACAATACCTGCAACCAGCGTTACACCAACCCATCCTCCAAAAATAATAATTAATAAAAGAACCGCGCCGCCAACAACACCCGTCATTACTCTTTGAAATAATTCTTTGTTCATAAACTTCATCATCTCACTTGTTGTATTAATAATGCACCAAAACCTAAAATATCACTCTATAGATTTTATATGCAACTTATTTGTTTTGAGCCACCGCTCCAAATCTTCGTTCCCTTAATGAAAAATTTTCCACTGCACGTCTTAGTTCATCCGCCGAAAAATCGGGCCAAAATATATCTAAAAAATAATATTCCGCATATGCCGACTGCCAAAGCAAAAAATTACTTATTCGCTTTTCACCGCTGGTTCTTATTACAAGGTCCACATCTGAGAGTTCTTTTAACTCCGATGTCCAAAGATATTTATTCATTAACTCACTGCTCATATCATCTGGTTTTGCAATACCGTCAACGCAGTCTTTGGCAAAAAGCCTTGATGCCCTAATGAGTTCCGTTCTGGCGCCATAAGAAACCGCAAAATTAAGCTGTAAGCCAGTATTGCCAGACAGACGCTCAATGGATGGCTCCAAAACTTTAAGAACTTCTTTTGGTAGACGTTCTTTTTCTCCAATTACCCTTAGACAAACATTCTCTTTTTCAAGAGCGTTTACTTCTTTTACAAGATACTTAATAAGTAATTTCCAAAGCACATTTTTTTCGGTCTCAGGTCTGGACCAGTTTTCTGTTGAAAAAGCATAGAGTGTGAGAGCTTTTATTCCAAGCCTGTCGGCCTCTTTAACAATAGATTTAATTTTAGAGGCCCCACGGATGTGCCCATAAACTCTAATATGGTTTCTTGACTCTGCCCACCTGCCATTACCATCCATAATAATGGCCACATGTTTTGGAATTTTTTTTAGGATCGTCATCAAACCAAGACGACTAAATCGTCATTATTTCTTTCTCTTTTTTAATAACAATGTCGTCGATCTCTTTTACTTTTTCATCAGTTCTTTTTTGAACCCGATCTGTTTCCTTCTTTGCTAAATCTTCGGGAAATCCGTCTTTTTGTTCTTTTTTGATAACTTCATTTGCATCACGACGGTAATTTCTTACTGAAATCTTACTTTCCTCACCCATTTTTTTTAGAAGTTTTACAATTTCTTTTCTGCGCTCTTCGGTTAAAGCTGGAACAGATATCCTGACAACCTTGCCGTCGTTTTGTGGTGTAAAACCAATATTTGCTGCAAGAATGGCTTTTTCTATTGCAGATACCATTGCCGCTTCCCAGGGTACGATTTGAATTGTCCTAGGGTCAGGAGTTGTAACATTAGCAACCTGATTAAGTGGCATCATGGAACCATAATACTCAACCCTAATACCTTCAACTAGGGCCGCGGAAGCTTTGCCAGTTCTAAGTTTGGAAAGTTCATCCTTAAGTGACATTATACTCAGATCCATACTTTCAAAAGTTTCAGCTATTTTATTATTAATTTTTTCTACCGACATGTTTTTCTCCTTCTTTCAAATATTTTTAAGAAACAATCGTCCCGACATCATCACCTTTAATTACTTTTTTTAATGTTCCTTTTTTAAGAATGTTAAAAACGATTATTGGAAGATGATTATCCATACAAAGCGAAATCGCAGTAGAATCCATTACCTTAAGTCCTTTTTGAAGCACATCAAGATAATTTAGCGTTGCGAACATTTTTGCCTTTGGGCTTTTTTGCGGATCCGCATCATATATACCATCAACCCTGGTAGCTTTTAGCACAACTTCTGATCCAATTTCCATGGCGCGAAGTGCTGCAGCGGTATCGGTTGAAAAATACGGGTTTCCGGTTCCTGCACCAAATATCACAACCCTTCCTTTTTCAAGATGGCGAACCGCTTTCCTTCTTATATAAGGTTCTGCTAGTTCCTGCATTTCAATTGCACTTTGTACCCTTGTGTAAACACCCATATTTTCTAAGGCATCTTGCATTGCTAAACAGTTAAGAACGGTGGCAAGCATTCCCATATAATCGGCAGACGCCCTATCCATTCCACTCGTGGCACCTTTGATTCCTCTAAAAATATTACCACCACCAAATACTATTCCTATCTGCGTGTCTTTTTTGGCGACCTCTTTAATTTCAGAAGCAATGCTTTTTAGGATTTCAGTATCAATCCCAAATCCGCCCCCCCCCGCCAAGGCCTCACCAGACATCTTAATTAATACGCGCTTATAGGGATCCGAACGCTTTTTGGAGGATCGACTCATAAAAAATTATTCCTCACCCAGCGCAAATCGTGAAAATCTTCGAACAGAGATATTTTCACCAAGTATACCTATTGTTTCCTTTATGAGTTGATCGATTTTTTTGTCCGGATCTTTTACAAAAGGCTGGTCAAGAAGACATGTTTCCTCAAAAAACTTTTTTACTTTCCCATCTGCAATTTTTTCTAAAACTGCTTCAGGCTTCCCTTGTGTACGCATCTGTTCAACAGCAATTTCTTTCTCTTTTTTTATAACATCCTCGGGTACTTCACTACTTTGAACCCACTGAGGACTACTTGCTGCGATGTGCATGCAAATGTCTTTTGTTAATTGTTGAAACTGATCGGTTCGTGCAACAAAATCTGTTTCACAATTTATTTCCACAAGCACGCCAACTTTTGCACCAGCATGTATGTAGGAATGAATGGCGCCCTCTTTTGTTGTTTTACCCGCTCTTTTTCCTGCAGAAGCAATGCCTTTTTTGCGCAAATAATCTATAGCTTTTTCAAAATTGCCATCTGATTCGTTTAGTGCCTTTTTACAGTCCATCATTCCTGCGCCTGTTTTTTCCCTTAACGTTTTCACATCGTTTGCTGAAATATTCATACTATGTTTCTCCTGGTTTTTCTTGATTACTTGGTTTCTTTTATATTTAAGGCATCACTAAGCGATAGCTTCTTTTCTTTTTCGTCCCCGGTGGAAACAACATCTGGTATGCCGCCGCTTTCTTCAATAAGTTTCTTGTCTTCTTCGGCAAGTTCCTCGGCTTCAAGGTCAGCCTCGTCAACCCCTTGAATATCAAGATCACCCTCAAATCTGGAAACCTTCTTTTCTTCTTTGTTGTCATCTTCGCTGTCAGTTTTACCTCCAGCTCTAATTTTTTCCTTATAAACAGTTGTTCCTTCAATGCAACTTTCTGAAACCAACTGGGCAAAAAGCTTAACACTTCTTATTGCATCATCATTACCTGGAATAATAAAATCAACTTCGTCAGGATCACAGTTTGTATCAACAACTGCAATGGTGGGAATATTAAGTTTTCTGGCCTCTTTAAGTGCAATATGTTCTTTTTCGGTATCAATTACAAAAACTGCTCCCGGTGGCTTTTTCATGTCTTTGATTCCACCAAGTGATTTATGGAGTTTTGTGTACTCTCTATCAAGACGTGCTTGTTCTTTTTTGGATTTATCGTTCCACTCGGGCGTTTCTTTTAGGGCCTCGAGTTTTTTTAATCTATCAATTGATGCCTTAACTGTTTGAAAGTTTGTGAGCATTCCACCGAGCCAACGGTTTGTAACATAATACATGTCGGCGCGTTTTGCTTCGCTTTCAACAACTTCTTTAGCTTGTTTTTTTGTTCCAACAAAAAGAATTCTTTTACCTTCTGTTGTAACTTTTTTTATAAAATCACATGCAGCCCTTGTTCCCTCGACTGTCTTTTGTAAATCAATAATATAAATTCCATTACGAGCACCAAAAACATAGGGTTTCATTTTTGGGTTCCAACGGCGCGTTTGATGACCAAAGTGAACTCCTGCTTCTAATAGCTCTCGCATACTGATGTTTGGCATTATTTTTTATTCCTCCTTTAAGGACCATTTATCATTTATTCTTTTTCTACACTTTGCAGGTTTCATACAAAGCGTAAAAAAAACACACTCAAACTTTTGGTGGTATTAAAACTGCTGGTTAGGGATTTAATTAAAATTAGACCTGACCGAAGTTTCCGAAGAAGGATCTTTTACTCAAAAAGCTTCCGTCTTCCCTCCATCCTCAACCAACCTAAAAAGGCTGGAACCACGTTAATGAAGATGTGCGTAATTGAACCCTTTTACAGGGTTTTCCGTTTTGTCTCAAGGGTTTTTAATAGCTTTATAGGTGTTTTTCTTAAACTGGCCGCCTGTCGGCTGGTGCAAAAAAACAGTTAAAGCCTAACTATTTCACAAATCTTTTGAAGATCATCCTTTTGGGCCGGTTTTTTATTGGGCCCAGACAAAGGAAAGTCTTCTATTTTGTTTGTAGGAATCAGGTGAATATGAACGTGCTGCACTTCCCAGCCAATTACAGCCATACACACCCTGCTACATTTTAGCTGTTCCTTTAAGTGGACAGCGATTTTTTTAGCAGTTAACAGCAAATCCAGGTAAAGTTGATCGTTGAGGTCAAACAAGTACGCGTGTGGTTCTTTGGTTACAACTAAAGTGTGTCCAGACTCAAGCGGGTTTACGTCTAAAAAGGCATAAAATTTTTCGTCCTCATAAACCCTATAAGAAGGAATTTCGCCTTTAATTATTTTCTCAAAAATTGTTGCCATAACTTATCTCACCTTCATTTTTTTATGTGAATTTTCAAGTTTTTTTAACTGCCGCTCCCATTTTTCCTTATATGTTAAATACGCATTACGTATTGTTTGGCTCTTAAAGCGTAGTGCTGGGGTTGGTTTCGTTGCAAGACTAATTTGATCCATTATTTTTTTTAATCTGTCGCCGGGAACCTTTGGCACCTTTTTTTCGACACCAGCAAAATACTGTTGATAAAGGTTGTTCACCTGCTCAATAAGATTTTGTGCGCTATTCAATAGCGTTTTTAGAAGTTCTGTATCTTCAATTGTGGGTTTATTAAATGATCCACCTTCGTTTGTACCTTCTAATTTCTTTTGAAGATGGGGCCTTTGTTTTACACCAAGTTCCCGATCCCGCTCATCGTCTTTTTCTCGCTTCTTTTTTTTAGCGTTAAAATCATCACCCATGCTTAATTATTATCATGGAACCGGCCCAAGAGCGAGCTTATGGAAATTACCGCTTGTCGAAAGGCCAACAGATCGTTAAAGCATACTACATGAAAGCCAAAACCATATTTTGCTGCGTAAGCTGCGGCTTTAACAGTCCCAAATGGAGCGGTCAGTGCCCTCAATGTGAGGAATGGAACTCTTTTAAAGAGGAGCTGCCTGTGATCAGCTCTTCACGCCCGTCCAACCTGCTTTCGGAAGAAACAAATAAGGCCCCAAAAGCCGTTCCACTTAATAGTGAAAACTTTAGCAACATTTCACAAAAAAGATATTCCACCGGGATCAATGAGCTTGATAGGGTTTTTGGAGGCGGCATTATTCCAGACAGCCTTTCGCTACTTGGTGGTGACCCTGGTATAGGGAAAAGCACACTTTTACTTCAAATGGCGCGTGGACTGCAGGTGCAATATCCTGAATTAAAAATTCTCTATGTAAGTGGTGAAGAATCTGTAGAACAAATAAGAGGGCGGGCATTCAGACTAAATGCTCTTGATGGGAACAATATATTTATCTCATCAGAAACGGAATTGGAGCGAGTTTCAGAATTAGTAAAAAGTATCAAACCTCAAGTGCTGATAATGGACTCCCTTCAAACCTTTTCCTGTCCATCCTCAAACTCTGCACCCGGAAGTGCTAGCCAGGTTCGAGAAGTTACAGCAACACTTATGACCTGGGCCAAGCGCGAATCTTTGGCCATTTGCCTAGTTGGACACATTACCAAAGATGGACAGATTGCCGGGCCAAAAATGGTTGAGCACATGGTTGATACTGTTCTTTATTTTGAGGGTGATAATTCCCAAAACTTCCGCCTTTTAAGAGCCGTAAAAAACCGGTTTGGAAGTTCGCGCGAACTTGGGGTTTTTGAAATGAGCGAAACAGGTCTTCAGGAAGTTAAAAATCCTTCGGTTCTGTTTTTAACAGAAAGAAAAGAAGAGACAATAGGAACGGCGGTTACTGCATCAATTGAAGGTTCTCGTCCGATACTTTTAGAGCTTCAAGCCCTTGCTGTTTCAAGCGTACTTGCAATGCCAAGAAGAACTTCTGTCGGCATGGATTCAACGCGGCTCTCAATGCTTGCCGCAATTTGTGAACGCAATCTTAATTTAACACTAAGCAACAAGGACCTTTTTTTTAATGTCGCTGGCGGTCTTAAACTTTCAGAACCTGCCTGCGACCTTGCAGCAATTGCCGCAATATGGTCAAGCGCAAAAGAAAAACCACTGCCGTATGATTGGGTTTTTTTAGGGGAACTTGGATTAACAGGCGAAGTTAGAAGCGTTTCGCAACTCGATACAAGACTTGAAGAAGCCCATAAACTTGGATTTAAAACCGTTTTATTTCCGGCCAGAGGAATAACAAAAGCAATAAAACAATTTGAAACAAAAATCAGACTTATTCCGATAGGACATGTTAATGAATTAAACGTAAAATTATTGCGCACTAAAGGTAGTTGATGAAGAAAACTATTTTACGAAAAATAGACGAAGTTTTATCAAAGCTGGAAAACAAAGATCTGCACACTATTACACACAGTGTTTTTCCTCAGTTTTTTTTAGAAAACGTCCGGAAGTATCTTCGAATTGAGGTTTATGGCCTTGAAAATATCCCAAAAACCGGCAGGGTTCTTATCACCCCGAATCATTCAAACCTAATAGGCCTTGATGCCGTTATGACAGCCTACATACTATTTAAAGAAATGAAAAGAATTCCAAGGATTCTTGCACATCGCGGTTTTTTTCATTGGCTGCCACACAAGTTTACAAATTTTGCTCACGAAATGGGACTTGTTGAAGTTTCATTCGAACATGGGGTTGAGCTTTTAGAAAAAAATAAAATGGTCTTATGTTTTCCGGAAGGAGAAAGAGGCAATTTTAAGGCATCAAGCCTTAGGTACCGTCTTCAAAAATTTCATACGGGTTTTGTCAGAATGGCGGTTCATACAAATGCGCCGATTATTCCCTGCGTAATTATTGGTGCGGAAGAATCAAACATAAACATTACCTCGCTTCAGATCCAAAAACTTATAAAGGGAATGCTGCTGCCGATACCACTAAATATTTTACCGCTACCCGCAAAATGGAATATTTTTTTTCTTCCGCCAATAGACACAAGCAAGTTTAATCCGATTGATATATACGAC
>CAZQUK010000041.1:0-14259 GCA_964596435.1 uncultured Oligoflexia bacterium | reverse complement strand
TAATATTATGTCAGCTTTGTAGCCTTCTTTTAATATACCAACGCCTTCATATTCGCTTGAATCTGACCAAAAACGATTCGCAATTTTTGCATTATTTTGAGTTAAAAGTCCCATGCATTCCATAAATCCAATTGATGGGTCCTTTCTTGTTATTTTATGTATCCACATTGCGGATCTTAACTCTTCAAGCATGTTCACAGTCATTGCGTCAGTTCCAAGACCTACTAAAATATTTTTATTAAGAAGTGCAAAAATATCTGCAACACCAACAGCATTATTCATATTTGATTGTGGGTTATGAACCGCAATTGTATCAGTTTTACTTAAAAGATTAATTTCATTTTCGTCTAAATGTATGCAATGGGCGCAAATTGTTTTTGGTCCAAGAATGCCGTATTGATTTAACCTTTCAACCACTCTTATGCCACTTGTTTTTATGGTTTCATTTTGATCTGAAATATCTTCGGCCGTGTGTATGTGGAATCCCGCGCCATCTTCCTTTGCCCTTTGTGCGGCTTTTTCCATTGTATTATCGTTTATGGTGAAAGATGCGTGCATTCCAAAAAGGGCACGAAGTTGGTCCGAAGGTTTTTCCTTACATTTCTTTATAAAGCGCAGGTTTTCTTCAAGACCATCATTTGAAATTTTCTCACCATCTCTATCTGAAAGCTCATAGCAAAGAGAAGCATTCAGGCCCGATTCAAGTACAGCTTTTGCTACTTTATCTAGTGATCCTATTGCAACCCCGGGGCTTGCGTGGTGATCAATTAAAGTTGTGCAGCCCTTTTTTATGGCCTCAATACAAGGAATAATTGTACTGTAATAACAATCATCAAGGTTCAGTGCCTTATCAAGCCGCCACCATAAATTATTTAATATTTCAGGAAAATTCTTTGATGGTTTAACATCCGTTAACCCCCGTGCAAAAGTGCTGTAAAAATGCATGTGCGCATTAATAAAGCCTGGCATTACAATTTTTCCATTTGCATCAATAACAGTGGCGCCTTTTGTTTCTTTTTTGTCAAACGATGAAGTTGGTGCAATTTTAACAATTTTTTTGTCTTCAGTGTAAACCGAATAATTTTTAAGTACCTCGGTTTTTTTCCCAAGAGTTACAACCAGTCCGTCTTTTATAAATAATTTATCCATAATAAATCCTACTTTCTGTTAAGCGGCAATGTTGTTCGTTTCTTGTTATCAAAATTATATAATGCCGCAGCTACTGCTCCTGCAGTTGGAACCATTCCAACTTCGCCAACACCCTTGGCGCCAAAGGGACCGTGTGGATCTTTAACTTCAACCCCTTTAACAATTATTTCTGGTGTGTCGTTTGCACGGATTATTCCGCATTTTGAAAGTTTTGTAAAAACAGGGACTGAATCAATAAGTGGGAAGTCTTCGGTTAATGCGTATCCCAGACCCATGTGTACAGAGCCTTCAATTTGTCCCTCAAAAAGTGTAGGGTTCATAATTTTTCCGGCATCGTGTGCTGCAATCACTTTTTCAATTTCACCATTCTTTTTAAGAACCACCAGCTGAGTAGCATAGCTATAAGAATAGTGGGTTACTGGCTCCACGCCTTCTTTTTCTTTGCCGGGCCGAGTGGTCCAGTCGCATTTCCATGTGCCGTGATAAGTATTTCCACTAAGTTCTTTTAACGTTTTATTTTTTAGATCTTTTTTTAATTGTGTACAGGCATCAATTAATGCATGCCCCACCATTGAAGTACCACGCGAAGAAGTTGTCATTCCACAAAGAGTGTCCTCTTTGGTTTCAACTTTGACACTAATTACTTCCGGGTCAATACCTGTTTCTTCACAAACAGATTGAATGGCCATAGTGTGAACGCCTTGGCCCATCTCAGACCAGCCATGGTGAATTACAACACTTTTTTCGGATTCAATTACAATTTTTGCATTTGTAAAATCAACCATTCCATTGCCAATACCGCAATTTTTTATTCCACACGCAATACCTGCGGCCTGGCCGTCACGAATGGCTTTTTCGTAATCTTTTTTTACAGCAAGAAGTGTGTCTTTTACACCAGCAGCTTTATTTATTTTTTGCCCAGTTGCGGTAAGTGAACCTTCCTCAAGAGCGTTATAGAACCGGAACTCCCACGGGTTAAACCCTCCTTTTCTGCAAAGTTCCTCAATTGAGCTTTCAAGTGCAAAAGTAACCTGGTTTACACCAAACCCACGCATTGCCCCACACGGTGAATTATTTGTATAAACTGCAAGGCCATTAACATCAACAACTGGAAAATGATAAGCTCCGCTGGCATGTCCAACACCACGCTCAACAACCTTCATACCAACAGATGCATAAGCACCAGTGTCACCAAGAATCTTTGCTTTAAGAAAAGTAAGTTTTCCGTCTTTGTTACACCCAATTTTATAATTCATTATAAAAGGATGCCTTTTGGGGTGCATTAACATTGATTCGTGGCGGGTTAATTGAAATTTCACTGGCTTTTTTAATAAAAAAGCCGCCATGGCCGTATGGCCCTGAACACTCATATCTTCTTTGCCGCCAAAGCCTCCGCCACTGGAAACCTGTATTACATTTATATTTGCTTCAGGAATATTTAAAATGCTGGCAATTTGTTTTCTATCTTCATAGGGTCCCTGGGTTTGGGAATAAATTTCAATCCCACTATTATCTTGTGTGGGTTTTGCAAGCGCACATTCGGTTTCCAAAAAAGCATGCTCTATTCTTTGTGTCTGAAATGTTCCTTCTGAAATAAAGGCAGTTTCTTTTTCTGCCATGTCCATATTGCCGCGTTTAATAGAACACTCTGATAATATATTGCCATTTTTGTGAAGTTTAGGTGCGTCTTCACTCATGGCGCTATCCATGGTTGATATAGGTGTTAGTACTTCGTATTCAATTTTTATTTTATCTACGGCCTCTCTTGCAATTTCTTCAGTTATTGCAACAACACTTGCAAGTACATCACCAACATATCGGGTTTCCTCACCCCCCATGACCATAAGTGGCCAGTCTTTAATAATTAATCCACCAATACGTGCGCCAGGAATGTCTTTTGCGGTAAAAACACCAATAACACCTTTAACTTTTTTTGCTTTTTTTATATTAATTATTTTAACAAGTGCCCTTGGGTGATCCGAAAACTTTAATGCACCAAAAAGCATATCTTTTTCTTTTAAGTCACAAACAAATGGGCGTAAACCAAGTACTGCGCGTGCAGAATCGTATTTTGGAAGCCTTGTTCCAACTTTGCCTGTAATTTTTTCTTTTTCTGGCGCGGTGGATTTTAAGAATTCGGCTGTATATAAAATAGAATCAATAATCTTTTTATAACCTGTGCACCGGCATAAATTTTTATTAATAGTTTTTTTAATTTCCCCAGCAGTGGGGTTGGGGTTGGTTGTAAGAAGGTTTTTTGCAGCCATTATAATTCCTGGGGTGCAAAAACCACATTGAATTCCACCTTTTTCGATAAAGGCTCTAGAAAAAGCATCCTGAATTTTTTGCTCAAGGCCATCTGTTGTAATGATTTTTTTGTTTTCAAGTTTTCTCATAGGGGTTGTGCACGAAAGTATTGCCTTATTATCAACTTCAACCGTGCAGGCCCCACACGTTCCTTGCGAGGAGCAGCCATCTTTTGGCGTGATTATTCCCTCTATGTTTCTTAAATAGTTTAAGAGTGAAAGTTCAGGATCACCTGAATAAGTTTTTTTCTGACCATTTAAGAAAAATTCCATTATAAAAGCTCCACTTAAAAAAAAATTATTTTTCTATAAACTCAGGTAGTGAGGCATAAAACGCAATTGAAGTTACAAGTTCATCAATTTTGACTTTATCGTTTGTGGAGTGTGCGTATTCTTCTTTTGCGGGGCCAAATCCAATGGTTGGGATATTATGTCTTCCCATGCTAAAAACACCGTTGGTGCTAAATACCCACTTTGAAATTTTAGGGGTAGTGCCCCTGGCAAGGGTCGCAGCTTTTTTTCCGGCTTGAACAAGCACGTGGTCCTCGGGTAGTACCCATGTTGGGTAATACTTTTCTGTTTTTAGCACCATGCCTTTATAAGAAGGCTCGGCATATTCCAGTATTTCAACTTTCATTGTTTCTTTATCAAAAGACGGAAGGTCCTCAATTTGTTTTACTGCCAATTCTTTGTTTTCACCGTGAGTTAAGCGTCTATCAATATGTATTTTGCAGCCATCGGGTACGGCACAAAGACTTGGTGTTTCGCACTCAATATGTGTAACAGTACATGTACCTTTTCCTAAAAAGGGATCTGAAATTAAACGTTCATTTAGTTTTTCTATATCGGCCACTATTTTCATCATTTTATAAATTGCATTAACGCCGCGCTCAGGCGCCGAACCGTGGCAGGAAACGCCCGTTGTTGTTACATTTATTTCCATTCTACCTCTGTGGCCGCGGTAAATATCAAGATCAGTGCATTCGCCCATGCAAACATAATGAACATTTTTTATTGATTTCATAAGGGCGTATTCAAGCCCCAGTCCATCACAGTCTTCTTCTTGCACCGAGCCCACAACAAATATTGTATATTTATTTTTATTAGCACTTAACTCACTAAAAATTTTTGCCCCATAAACTTGCGTGGCCGTTGCGGCTTTATTATCAGAGGCCCCCCTGCCATAAATGAAACCATCTTCAACTTTTCCCTTAAACGGATCAAATGGCCAGTTTTTAATGTTTCCAACGTCCACCGTATCAATGTGTCCATCAAAAACTATTCGTATTGGGCCGTTTCCAATTTGACCAATTACATTTCCGTAGTCATCACTAAAACACTTATCAAAGCCAAGATCGCGCATTTCTTTTAGAATTCTTTCGGCGACACCTTTTTCTTTACAGCTTGTGCTTGGAATTTCAATCATTTCGCGTAAAAAATGAACGCATTTTTCGCGGTATTTGTTTGCTTCTTTTTGAATTGTATTTGTATCAATTTGCATAAAATTTACCTTTTTTAGTATTTGCGACTTAAATTTCTTTTTTGAATTTCGGTTAAAACACGACTAGAGTCCTTAAAGCGTGTTAGCAGCATCATTGAAGCTATAATAAAAGGTTTAAATCCTGCTTCTTTATAAGTTTGAATGCGGTAGCGGTCAAAAACGGTGTCTGCCACTTCGCCCGCAGAGCAGGAAACATTTGTTATGTCGGCAGGAAGGCAGTGCATATAAAGAGCTTTATAGTTATTTGTTAGTTTCATTTTATTCTCAGTGCATTCCCAGTCTTTGAATTTTGCATTATTTACAAGACATTCTTTTTCTAGTTTTTCAAGACCAACAGAATCGCGCTTTCTAAGTAGGTCAGTTCTTTTTTCCATAACAGAGTATGGCGCCCAGCTTTTAGGATAAACAATGTCGGCATCTTTAAATGCCTCATCCATTGAGTTTACAATTTCAAACTTTCCACCACTAGCTTGTGCATTATCTTGCGCGGTTTTAATACAATCCGGAATTAAATTATAACCCTCAGGATGTGCCAAGGTTACGTTCATACCAAATCGTGACATCAGGCAAATAATTCCTTGTGGAACAGAAAGGGGTTTTCCGTAACTTGGTGAATAGGCCCATGTCATTGCTATTTTTTTGCCCTTAAGGTTTTCAAGCGATCCGAAATATTCCTTTAAGTGCAAAAGGTCGGCCATTGATTGCGTTGGGTGGTCCACATCGCACTGAAGGTTAATAACGCATGGGCGCTGAATCAGAACACCGTCTTTATGGCCGTCATCAAGTGAGGCTGCCACTTCTTTCATATAAGTGTTTCCGGCGCCAAGATACATGTCATCCCGGATGCCGATAACTTCTGAAAGAAATGAAATCATGTTTGCCGTTTCCCTGACGGTTTCACCATGTGCAATTTGTGATTTTTTTTCGTCAAGGTCCTGAACAGTAAGACCTAAAAGGTTTGCAGCTGATGCATAAGAAAACCTTGTTCTTGTTGAATTGTCCCTGAATAAAGAAACAGCAAGACCCGACTCAAACACTTTTGCAGAAATGTTGTTTGCGTGAAAATACTTTAAGCATTCTGCAACTTTTAAGGTTGCAAGTATTTCATCAAATGATTTGTCCCAGGTGAGCAGAAAGTCATTATTATAAAAATTTATATTAAGCTTTTCTATATCGTTTATTAGTTTTTTTATGTCAGTCATTTTGTTTCTCCTGTGTGAGTGAAAAAATTATGGAACGATTGTTGTACCGGCTTTTCCTTCTAGTGTTTCTTTGTAAAGTGCGGCTTTTGTAATATATGCAGCCCTGCCGCCACCTTCTATAAACTTAATACAAGATAATACTTTTGGACCCATACTGCCGGCAGGAAACGCACCTGTTTTATAGAGTGTCATTGCCTCTTTTGCGCTAAGAACGCGTAGGTCTTTTTGGTCCGGTTTTTGATAATTTAATTTTGCGCCATCTTCACTTGTAATAATAGCCAGAGTGGCATCAAGAGTTTCGTTTTGTTTTGCAAATCTTTCAATTAACATTATTCCTAAAAGTGAGGATGCTAGATCCTTGTCAATCACAGCCTCAATGCCTGTATAGATATCAAGAGGAGTGTCGTTTGGTTTACTTGTAAATACAACGCCAAAATTGCATTTATAAGTTTCCTCGTTTTTGTGTTTTGTGGGTTTAATTTTAATAACAGGTATTCCGCCACCGCCAACTGTGATTGGGATATGCCCCGCTTTTAAGCTTGATTCTATTGCATCAAATTCAACAATATCAATAGGCATGGGGGATGGCACCACTCGGCGCCAGATTTCGTGTCCTTCCTCATTTTTTTTATAAAGTTTAACGGCCCAGCCATCGGCGTTCTTTTTTTCAAGGGCCTCTTCTTTTGTAAATGGAGGACCAATAAATTTTGTGGGATTATTAAAATCAGGGTCATCTTTATTAACTACAACCTGGGTTACAATTCCTGACACGCATTTTTTAATTCCACGCACCTTAAGTGAGTTTGATAGTTGTGAAAGCATGTACGCCATAGCACCTTGTGAGTCTGCGCCACAAATATCAAGAGGTAGGGGGTGGAGTATGGGGCGCGCGTATTCGGCTCTGAGTAAAATATTTCCAACCTGTGGACCGTTGCCATGGGTTAGTACAAAATAATCTTTAGGGAAGGTTTCAATTATATCAGACAAAAGTTCTGTTGTTTCATAAGTTCGCTGCCATTGTGCAGCGATATCTGGGATCATAAGTTTGCCGTTAATGGGATCAACGATTCCGGTAGGTGAAACTTCATTACCGCCTAGGGCGAATATCCTTAATGTCTTTTTCATAGCATCTTTCTTGGTTTAAGCTTTGTTTGGTGTTTACACTCTGCAACACAAAAGCATAAAGTTTTTTATAATTTATACTTCGAGCTTTTGGAGATTACAAATAAATGCTTATGCCAGGGTCAAAAAAACGCCTAAAATTATGCTGCAGGCATGCCTTTTTGCGTTTTCGGGGCATTATTTCTCACAACCAAACAAGTGGACATCTGTGTAATGTGCAGCAGTCCTGGAAATTACAAAATGTTGAGGCATTAATTAATGCTATTTTTTTAGATTTTGAAGTGCACGTCTTATAATTGTTGTTTGAGATTCACCAGTATCACTTTGAATTTCTGATAATAGAGCCAGATCTTCGCGTGTAAGCCGAAACGTCTTCATGATCGAAGGAAAAGATCCTTTTTTACCAACAATTGGTATCCATTTTTCAATTTGTTTTGCTGGCACTGTTCTAAAGGAACTTTTTAACTGCCCGGTTTTAATCTCTTTAACTATTTGTTCCAGGTCATCTGGAAGTTTAAGATAACTAAAAACACCAGGTTTTTTTACAATTATAGCAGGAAGTAGCTCGAGTATTCTTGGTTCGATGGTTGATGCCCAAATTGCGTCGTTAAGAAATACCATGCCAGAAAATTCATGAACTTCGTTAGTATCAATGAATCCTTCTTTTTTTAGCTTTCCTAATGTTTTGATGAAACGAGCATCTTTTTTTTTCTTTTTTAACGCTTTTGATTTTTGCTTGGCTCTTTTAATAAGCGCTTTTTTGTTCATAGTTTTATCCAATTATTTTTTCAATATTGATTTTGTATTTTTTAACTAGATCAAAGAAAATATCGGGAGGAGTTGCGGCAATATAATCAATAATTAGGTTCTTGTTTTTGTCTGCTGGCGCCACAAAGCCGCAAACGTCAATCATTACAGAATTTGCAATTTCAATTGAAGCGTGGCCAGATAATTCTAGTGCATTAAAAATTGCAGTTCTTGTTAGATTATTAAGTCTTTTATCGTTTTCGTATCTGAAGTTTAGTTGTCCTACAGCAACGCCTCCAGTTGCCGTTGGGAGTGGAAGTATGTTTTTTTCTTTTAACTGACGTGCGTGTTTTCAAGAATGTTTTGTGGCGTATTGTAATGCTTATGTTGTTTGTGGTGCGGTGCGCAATGTTGTCGTTTGTGATGTGCAACATACGCTCAGCATAAGGTGGTGTGGTGTGATGATCGTGCTGTAGCACTTGTGCCTGAATACGGTGCGCCACATAACGCGCCGGGCAGTGTGGCGTGGTTCGTGGCATTGTTGTTTTAGGTCTGCCAATTTACGAGGAGCACAAATAGTCTTGCAAACATTAGGGGAGATCCATGAGGTTTGCATGTTCGTATCGTATTCGTATTACCTCACAAGTAAATGGCCGCAAGGAGCGGCGGCGTATTGCGTATCGTATTCGTATCGTATTGCTTCATATGATTAAGGGGTGGCACAAATTGCTCCGATAAAGGAAGTAATAACCATTTGTTTTGAAATGAAAAAGCCATTAGGACACGTTAACTTTGGGACGCAGAAAATTTATTAACAAAATAAGAGTGAAACTTGATCCGCTGATTTTACGTGCCGTGAATATTATTCTAAGTCCATGGCGAGCGTTTAAGTTTTTTTGTTTTTTTGTGGGCTTAGTATTTTCAATAATCCTGCTTGGCGTTTCTTTTTACATTTATAGTTTTTACAGTAGTTGCCCAAATTTTGAAAAGCGCGGCTTTGATTATTTAAAAAAAGTTGCAATTGTGAGTGTCAAAAAAAGACTTGAGAACAAAACCAATAAACAATATTGGGTGCCGCTTAAAAAAATTAATCGTGATCTTGTTTATGCAGTTGTGATGAGTGAGGACTCAGAATTTTTTGAGCATTCGGGTGTTAATTATAATGCCGTACTTGAGTCCGTGTTAAAAAACCTGCAAAAAGGGCGGTACGTCCAAGGTGGGAGTACCATAAGTCAGCAGGTTGCAAAAAATTTATTCTTAACAAACGAAAAAACACTTACAAGAAAACTCAAGGAAGTAATTATTACCAAAGCGCTTGAAAAGAATTTTTCTAAAAATCAGATTTTAGAAGTTTATCTAAATATGGCGGAATTTGGGCCGGATGTTTTTGGGGTAAATGCGGCATCCTGGAAGTTTTTTAATAAGGGTTCATCAAAAATTAATGCGGCTGAAGGTGCGTTTCTTGCTATTATGCTTCCATCGCCAAGGCGAAATTTTTATTCGATTTTTCAGAATAAAAATATAACCGCCAAAAGGATGCGCAAAATTAGACGTATACTTCAAGACATGCTGCAAGCAGACTTCATAAGTGAAAAACAGTATTATCAGTATTTAAAGTATAGGTATTTCAAATAAAATAATGATTTACGGACTTAATGGTCAAACGCACCAAGCGTTGGTGCTTTTTGCTTTATTTTAAAAATGTTAGGGGGTGTTGCTATAAAACCATGTCAACATAAAAATAATTTTATCAATTAAAAAAACGCAAGTCATTGTGTCTTGATTTGTAAAATTTCGGACCCAATTAAAAAAATGCACAACTGGTACTTGAATGTAAAATTCCTAATTAAAATAAAAAAAAATTCCAAGCAATATAAAGATACGTGTGCAGAGTAAACGTCCAAGTTAAATTACTAAAGGCACGCTTACCAACACGCAAGCATGAGCACTAATATCCAAACACCATCACAATAATGCCCCCGAATTTTTTTCTGAAGTTACTTATGGGTGTAACTTCAGAAAAAAATCAGGTATGCTGCGGTGCTAGTCTCAACGTGTTTGAGTTGGGACGAATTTGCCTTAAGTTTTTGAGAAGTTACCTTGTGGGTCACGTAACTAGTCGATAACAAAGGAAAAACTATTTGCCCTTTTTCCCTAAAGCATTTTTTAGTACAGAGCCAAACAGGTCTCCAAAAGTGGATGTGGCCTTTTCGCTCTCGGCTTGGCTTGCTTCAAAATCGCGCCAGTCTTCACCATCTGCTAGTTTTGGTATCTGTAGTGAGATTCTTCTTTCATCGCTTTTAATCTCCGCAACTTGTACAATTATTTCGTCATTAATCTTGGCCTTGTCAAAATTAAAATCAGATTCCATAAGTACTTTGTTTTTTGGTAAAAGTCCTGTCACGCCATCATCAATTTTGATAAATAAACCATAACTTTCGCGTCTCTCTATTGTACCTTTTGTTTTTGATCCAACGGGAAACTTTGTTGGTACGAGTGCCCAGGGGTCGCTACCCGCATCTTTTAGTGAAAGACTAATGCGTTTATCTTTTTTGTTAATTTCTTTTATTTTAACAAGTACCGATTCACCAGGTTTTACAATTTCATCTGATTGCATTATGCGTTTTGTGTAGCTCATTTCTGAAAGTGGTATTAAGCCTTCAATGCCAGGGTGGATTTCTACAAAGGCCCCAAACTTTGGACAATTAGTAACCTTGCCTGGAACTATCTGGCCCTCGCAAATTTCACTCGGCATGTTTTCCCAAGGTTCAAGAGCGGCTTGCTTTATGGAAAGGGAAATCCTTGTTTTGCCGTTTACGGATTCAACTTTTAGGATTTTTACATTAATTTTTTCAGCAACTTTTACAACTGTATTTGGGTCCTCAGTGCGTGACCACGAAAGCTCTGATATATGAACTAACCCTTCAAGGGCAGGGGCTACTTCAACAAATGCGCCGAATTTTTCGATCTTTTTTACCACTCCCTGAACAACATCACCAATATTGTGTGAAGTTAAAAAGTTTTGTGTTGTAACGGCACTTTGTTTATCAAGAAGCGCCTTTCTTGATACTACAATGTTTCTACTTTCTTCATTAAGTTCTGTGATTACAAATTCAAAACGTGCGCCAATGTATTCATCTAAGAATTCAACAAAGTGGTTATCAATTTGGCTAATTGGGCAAAAAGCTGTTTTGCCTTTAATCAAAACCCTAACTCCGCCTTTAACGGCTTCAAGTACCTTGCCTTCAATTGGCTGCTTGTTTTTGAAAGCCGCAACAATATCTTCCGCTAAATTTGTGGCAGTAGGGTTTGGTGAAAGTAAAATTTCTGAACCTTTAATTGTTGTTACATACAGATCAATTTTATCACCAACTTTATATGGAATATTATTGTTTTCATCGCGCAGTTCTTGGGCGGGAACAGAGCCGTCTTTCATGGTGCCTGTGGAAACATAAACAAACTCCTTACCAAGTAAAATAATTTCACACGTAATTTTATCACCAGTTTTAAGACGCCTGGCTGGACCTTTTTCTGATTCCGCAAGCAATTTTGCAAATTCAGATTCATAACTTTGTGGCTCTTGTGTGGCGTCAGGGTCGTCATCAATTTCAATTTCGTCCATCCAGTTTTTTTGTGGCATTTTTGGGTTCCTCGTTTAAAAAATATTGTTAATTCATATTCTTATACCTTATGCAAAATTTAAGGCAATAGATATTCGATTTGTGTAATTATTTTGTTAAATAAAGTTGCTTTTAACCTTTATAATTCTTAGCCAGAAACCCCAAGCCCTTAGGCTGGGGAGTATGTTCACTTCAGTCTCATAAGTGCATTTACTAGGCAGTCATTTCTTAAAGCTTTGACATGTAAGCTAGAGGCATTGGTGTCGGTGGAAATCGTAGTGTCTAAAAATATGTTTCCAGCTTCAACGACCTGTCTAACACCGCTTGTTCCCTCTTTTTTATAAAGAGCCAGGTACTTTAGGGCCAGCGGTTCATCAAATTCGCGAAGTACAAGAAAACTTTCTTGCATAAGGCCAAGATCTGAGCTTAGCACTCCATGACTTAAAATTAGTTTTAGTGAATCATTGGATTTAATTTTAACAAGTGAATGCAATGATTCTTTTTGTATTTCAAACAAACTATTTGTTAGACCATGCTTGGCAATTAATTCGGAAGCCAAGTTGTCCCCTATGTTTTCTATGTCACCTATGTTTCCTATGTCCCCAAGGGCCCGAATAGATTCAAGAACCAGAAGCTTATTTGTGTTTTTAAGACCAATTTCGGCAATAGAATTAATGGCGCTGGGGTCTTTTAAGTTTCCAAGTGCTTTTATTGTAATAATTTTAACGTCGAAATCATGTGTGGTTTTTAAAAAATTTATAACATGAGGTGTGGTGCTTTTATCGCCGATCTTTCCAAGAGCCTCTATGCTTTGTAAGACAGTGCTTGTATCCTTGCTTTTAAGGCCATATTCAATTAATGCTTCAGTTGCACGACTACTGCCAATATTGCCAAGTGCCTGGGCGGCAGCCTGTGGAATATTGAGATACGTTTTTTGAAGGCCATGCTTAATAATGTCGTCAATATGTGTGGGGTCGCCAATGTCTCCAAGCGCATTAAGACTGGCCACGACTAAATTGCTGTCATGATGTTTAAGCCCAAGCTCCACAATTAATGCGCCAGCAGATTTTGCCCTAAGATTACCAAGCGCGGTTATTGCGCTTTGTCTTATGTCGGGGTGATTATGCTTGAGTCCGTGCTGGGAAATTTCAGGTATAATCGATTTAACATTAATTTTTCCAAGTGAGTTAAGTGTGCTTTCTGCAATTAAAACAGGTTGGTTAATTAATCCATATTTAATAAGGGCTTTTGCCACAAGTTCATTATCAGTGTATTTACCAAGTAAATTTGCAGCATAGTCAACAATACTAAGCTTTTTATTTTTTAATCCGTATTTAATGATGGCTTCAATGGCGCTTTTGTCATTGAAATTAGATAATGCTTCAAGCGATGCTTTTATGACGGCCTCATCTTTGTGTTGTGCGCCATGTTTTATTAAATACGGAATTGAATCCGGGTTATTTAATTTACTAAAAGCTTTTGCAGCTTCAAGCACTGTGTGCGGGTTATCGCTCTTAAGTCCATATTTGGAAATTACATCGGCCGGAATATCCACATTAAATATCCCAATGTTATCTAGTGTGGCTTGGACTATATTGGTGTCGCGGTTTTTCAGGCCAAGATTGATCAAATGGCTTTTGGCCCTATCCGTTTGTACTTGTGCAAGTGTTTCAGCGCCAAGGCGGCACTCATGGCGCCATCTCCTGCAATTATTGGTGTTATTTTTGAATATGCCATTAGGCTTACAAATGTTGGGTGTGGAAGTTTTCCGGTTTTTACAATGTATACTAAACCTGGCTCTGCAATTTTTGGTATTTCATCAAGTGATCCTATAACACGCACGTTTTCTTTAAGATAAAAATCATTTATGTTGTTAAGGGAAAAACCAGATGGTGTTAAAATAGTATAACTTTTTCCTGCTTTTTTTGCTTTTGTGCTAAGTCCTTTCAAATAACGTTCGAACTGGTATTTGACATCTTCTGCTGTAATGCCGTAAGAAAGGCCTATTTCTGAGCCGTGAAGTACATCACCCTCAATGATATTGCGAAGGTGGTTTTGTTTTTCCAGGCCATCAATGCCACTTAAGGATTCGAGTAAGTATTTTTTCACATATGCATCGCTTTTTCCTCTTAGTTCGTTTGCAATATAGTCTGAATAAATACCGGTTTCATTTGCTGCAATTCCTGCTGGTGAAAGATTAAATTTATTATCACCAATTTGCATTAATCCATTTGGGTTAATTGATCGTGGATTTTCTGTATTTCCTAAAACTGTTTGGACAATGATAACGGTATCGTCTCTTATAGGAATTTCTTTTGTAAAATCTGAAACACTCTCACTTGCCACGCGGCTAACGTTTTTTATGTCGTTTTCATATTTAATTGTGCCAGACGGGCTTGCAAGGTAGAAATATAAATCAGGTGGCGTAAAAGAACTGGGTAGCGCTGCAAGAGAGTGAA
Organism: uncultured Oligoflexia bacterium; assembly: GCA_964596435.1. GTDB lineage: Bacteria > Bdellovibrionota > UBA1018 > UBA1018 > CAZQUK01 > CAZQUK01. Next base: position 153 of record CAZQUK010000041.1, on the reverse strand, counting down.
ACTCTATTTGTCCATTCATTAAGCTTACGCCTGCTTGCACATTTTTTCCGTAAAGATTTGATAATATTTCCTCACTTTTTTTATCTACAATAAATGTGATTTTGCCTTTGTACTTTCCGCGCGTAATAAAATCCCGGGCGGTAAGGTAGGATG
>CAZQUK010000040.1:0-14288 GCA_964596435.1 uncultured Oligoflexia bacterium | reverse complement strand
AAAAGAAATTAAAAAAAAACCATATAAATCACCGGGTTATGTGGACTGGGCCTATGTCCTCTGTGGCACGTCCACCGTTATGCTGGCGGAACTATTTACCGCCCTTGTCTGGGTCACTCTTGTGCCCATTTAGAGCATTCATTTTTTCTGCAACCTTCCTTGCAAAACTTAACCTATCCTCAATAAATCGCCTCTTAAAAAAAAGTAATGCAAATGTATCATATAAAAAGTGAATTAATATAGGCACCAGAAGGTTGTCTGTGGTTTCATATATTCCACCAAGGTAAGCTCCAATTATCATCGCAATAAAAAAATATGTGCCGGTAATAAAATGGCACAGTCCAAAAATTACGCTTGTTACCCAAAGCCCAGTGTTGGGCTGAATTGCGCCCCTGAAAAGTATTTCCTCACCAATCCCAGCTGAAAGTGCAAGTGCCACAATTTGCCATTTCTTTGCTTGTAATAAATAAATTTCCAGCACCTCTTTTATCTTTTCATAAATTTTTTGAAGGGGTGGAAAACTGCGACCTAATTTTGAAGTACTGAAAATTGCAATAAGTAAAATTGGGAGCGTGCCTCCAATACCCCAAACAAAAGAAACAGCGTCAAACTTTATTTGAAAAGGAAATGGGGTGTCGAGCGTAAAATATGCAATCCCCGCCCCTAATAGAGCCAGCCCCAGTTCGAAAAAAAAGCCAAAAAGAAAAAATTTTTGCATCCAAGATCGTTTTTAACTTTTAAGTAAGAAGAAGACAATAAATAAGAAATATTTTGTGTTATGCTAAATGTATGGCTAAAAATGGTGATTCAAATAATAAAAAACCCAAAAAAAATAAGTGGGTTGTCGGGAATCGGGCCGGCATTCGCGCCATTGCAGATATGTGTAAACACATGGATGATGTCGGACGTGAGCTGCTGCTTGCAAATGTGGCCAAAGAATCGCCAGAGCTTGCTGAAAAAATCAGGAATCAAATTTTTGTTTTTGAAGATATTGTAAACATTCTACCTAAAGAACTAAATATTCTTTTAATGGAAGTTCCGTCCGCGATACTTGCGCTTGCCATGAGGGGGGCTAGTGAGGAATTTAAGGATAAAATTTTAAAAAGCATGTCAAGACGTGGCGCAGAAATGCTCATCGAGGACATCGAGGCAATGGGACCGCAACGCACGAGTGAAGTGCAGGCTGCTCGAAAAAAAATTTTAGTAATTGCAAAACAACTTGAAACACAAGGAAAAATACTTCTTTCTGAATCCAAAGACAGTGTATGAATAAAACAAAAAAATTTATTATTTTATTTTATCTGCTTTTGGCTCCACTAGTTTTAAATTCCTCTTTCGCCCAGGCATATTACTTTGATTATTCGGTTGAGAACGCTGCTCGCTCATACCCTTTTGGTTTAATATTTAGTGGTAAACTTGGTTTGAATCACATAATTTGGGGCGAAAAAAAAGATCAAAACAGTTTTTTTTACGGTTATCTTAGGCCATCTTTCTATTGGCAGACCATAGGTGTGGTAAACCGTGTGGGGGTTGAGCTTGATTTGTACCCTGTATCTTTTTTTGGGTTTCATGTGGGTTCAGCTTACGGCGCACGTTTTAAGGATTCGGATTATTTTGAATGTGGCAAGGATGTAAATTGTAGAGGATCTGTTTCAAGAAATTATATAAAAAGCAGACTTGCGCTGGGTTATGGGGATTTGTTTTTTGCAAGTACTGCTTCTTTTGAATATGTAAAGCACTCAAATAACGATCTCCCTTTTGCAGAAGACATTGGTGTGCTTTATGGCGCTCCAGGTAAGGATCTATTAATAACATACAGCGGGGCGCTTGGATTTAAGCTTTCACAAAAAAATCGCCTCGCATTTATTGCGTCACAAAATATATTTATTGGTTCTGGTGTGAGCCAAAGTTTTGGTGTTTTAATGGGACAGCGCGAGTATGAGGATTGGTCGGTTGCAGGCGGTGGTGGGCCTTTTAATCTTTCTTATGCTGGTACGGAATTTACCTTTATGGCTATAATAAAATGGACAGGGGTTCCGTCTTTGGCGGGTTTTTAATTGGTAAAAAAATTATTTTTGCGCTTTGCCTGTCATCGGTACAAATCTGACAGCAAGAAGTTTTTCGCGTTCGGTACCTGTCTTGGTTTTTGTAATTCTAAGAAGTTCCTGAGAATGTTCACCTACGGGGATAATTAATCTTCCACCAGTTTTTAATTGCTCTAAAAGAGGTGTGGGAATTTTTTTGGGGGCCGCTGTAACAATTATCACATCAAAAGGTGCGTGCTCGGGCCAACCTTCATAGCCATCTCCAATTTTTGTTGTAACGTTCATAAAGCCAAGTTTTTTGAGTCGAGTTTTGGCATTTTTTCCAAGTTCTTCAATTATTTCTATTGAGTAAACATGTTTTGCAAGTTTTGCTAAGACAGCACTTTGGTAACCACAACCTGTACCTATTTCAAGAACATTATCTGTGGGTTTTACCATCCCAGCCTCACTCATGAAGGCTACAATGTAGGGCTGAGAAATTGTTTGTGAGTGACCAATTTGCACCGGATGATCCTCGTATGCCAGATGTTGCATTTCCTCACTAACAAATAAGTGTCTTTCAATACTGCTCATTGCTTCAAGAACCCTTGGGTCCTTAATGTTGCGGGTTACGAGTTGGGTATCAATCATTTGTTTTCTTTTCATGTTATAATTATCCGCCGCGTGTGAGTTTGAAATAAATAAGTTTTGTGAAGTGTATAATAATCCAAGCATGATTATAATATGGGATCTGTATACCTTGTTTTTCTTGGCGCACATAACGGGATCTTAGTGTTTTTTTGTATGGAAATAAAGATAAGAGGTTTTTGTTTCCATTTTTTAATGTTTTTGTTTTTTTTGCCGGGAGTTTGAAAAAAAATACGACAACAAACCAAAACTAGCGCGCCGCGCAACCTCTTTAGTGGTGACCCATTGGGTAAAAAAGATTAAAGATAATAGTATGCTTTGGTTTTCTTTAGGAACGGCAGCTGAACTTATTAAGGTATATCCTCTTCTTTTTTACGCAGACAAAAGAGGTATGGATTGGATAGCTTTATCCAGCGGACAAAGTGGCATTAACTTATTAAATCAATGGCGCGACTTTAAACTTCCCGAAGTAAAATTAATTCCAATTATTGAATCCCAAAAGGACCTTGAAACATCAAGCGGTGCTTTTAGCTGGTTTATTAAAGCAAACACTATAAGTTTGTCCATGTTTAGAAATAAATTGGTTAGTAAAATTTGCCTGTCTCCTAAAAAAGGAGATTTCTGGATTGTACATGGTGATACTCTTTCAACGGTTTTTGGTGCAATTTTGGCGCGACGTCTTTCTTTGACACTTGTTCATTTGGAGGCGGGCTTAAGATCAACAAAACTTTTTCAACCATTTCCTGAGGAATTAAACAGGCGCTTCACATCGCGTCTTGTAAATATTCATCTTGCGCAAGATGACGTTGCTGTTAATAATTTAATAAAAGCAAAAGTAGGTGGCGAAATTGTTTCAACCCGCGCCAACACACTTTTGGATTCAATAAAATTAATTTTAGATGGCTTTGAACATAAAGCGCCAAACAATGGCCCTTATGTTGTTGCCAACTTGCATAGATTTGAAAACCTGACATCAAGGCCCAGGTGGGCGGTTCTTATTGAAACCTTAATTAAGGCTGCAAAAACGCGAAAGGTTTTTTGTGTAATGCATCCTATAACAAAATCAAAGCTTGATTCTTTGCCAGAAGTAAAAAATAGGCTTATTAGTGCCGGGGTTGAGCTTTTACCAAGGCTTCCATTTACGGAGTTTATTTTCCTGCTGGCAAATTCAGAATATGTTTTATCAGATGGCGGGAGCAACCAGGAAGAATGTTTTTATCTTGGAAAGCCTTGTCTTTTACTTCGCAATTCAACCGAAAGACAAGAGGGGCTGGGTGGGTGCTGTGTGCTTTCTAAATTTGATGAAGAACTTATTGATGAATTTATTGCACATCCAGAAAATTATAAAAGAGATTCTTTGACAGCAGATTTTTCGCCTGCGGAGATTATTTTAAATAAACTGGGCGGTGTAGGGTGAGCGTGGGTAGCATATCACTAATCGTTCCAACCTTTAATATGTCAGAGCACCTATCTTCTTTATGGAACTCATTTGTTGAGTCAGGTACGGTTGACGCCTGCAGTGAGGTTATAATAGTAAACGATGGCTCCACCGATAATACAAAAGCAGTTTTAGATGAAATTCAAAAAAATGATGAGCTTGCAAAAAATAAATTAAAAATTATTAATCTTGAAAAAAATGAAAACAGATTTTGGGCAAGACTCAGAGGCGCTCAGGCCGCTTGTAGCGAGCAATTATTGTTTTTAGACACAAGGGTGATTTTAACAAAAGACTTTGGGGCAAATTTAGCGCGTTTATCAAAACAATATACAAGTATTGTGGGCTTTGTTGATCTTGATGTTACAAAAAGTGTTTTTAATCTTTATTGGGACAGGTCACATAAGGCAATATTTTTTAGAAACTACAAGGATAAAACACCAATTAGGTTAACGTATGAAAATTATGACAAGTACCTTAAAGGAACAACCGTGTTTTTGTGCCTAAAACACGTGTTTATTGATTCTTGTAAGAAGTTTGATGTTGTTGACCTTTTAAGCGATGACACTTTTTTAATGAAAGAATATGTAAAAGTCGACCCAATAACAATTCATCCAGAGCTTAGAATACTGTGGAACCCAAGGCAGGACACGTACAGTTTTCTAAAAAGACTTTGGGACAGAGGTCCTCAATTTGTCGAGTACCATGTGTTTGGTGTCAGGGGCACTTTTTTCTGGATCATGATGCTTGCATGTGCATGTTTAATTGCCTGGATAATTCTTTTATTTTCCAATACCTTTTTAGCACTTCAAATTTTTTCTTTTTGTTTAATTTTAACATATTTATCAACAGCCCTAATTGCAAAAACCTTAACTGAGTTTTTACGACTTGCCCCACTTCACGTTGGAGTGGTTATGGCGTATGGGTTTGGTGCCGTAAGGGGAATAATAATAAATGTGCTCAGAAAACTTAAAGGTGAAATATGATGGATTTAAGAAACTCTGATCTTGATTTTTTTTCACCTCTAAGGGGTAAATTTGTTTCTGTAATAGTGCCTGTGTTTAATGAGGGAAAAAAAATATTAAAAAACCTGGAGCTACTGGTTTCTGAGCTTAACCCATATTTTTCAAGTTATGAAATAATAGTTATTAGCGATGGCAGCACGGACAACACCAATGAGGTGCTGCAAGACGGCAAGCTTGCTGGTGTGAGAACAATTTTTTTAGAAAAAAACCGTGGCAAGGGACATGCCGTTAGGCAGGGGTTCAGAGAAGCGAATGGCGATTATATACTTTTTATTGATGGTGGAATGGAGCTTCACCCAAAAGATATTAGAGTATTTTTGGCGCTTTTAATTCTATATGAGGTTGATATTGTAATTGGTTCTAAAAGGCACCCACAGTCTGAGGTGGAGTATCCAGTATTAAGAAGAATATTGAGCTTTACTTATCAAAAATTAATAAAGTTACTTTTCGATTTGGATGTTACCGATACACAGGTGGGTTTGAAGCTTTTTAGAAGGCGCGTAATTGATGCCGTAGAACCGCATTTGTCGGTTGATACCTATGGTTTTGATTTAGAACTGCTGGCACTTTCTAAGGCTTGTGGTTTTAATAAAATGCTTGAGGCCCCGATTAGGCTTGATTATTTTGAAAAAAACCAAAGGCCAAGACTTCTTGAGTTTGTGCATGTTTTTAAAGTTGGGTGGTTTATATTAATGGATACTGTTAAGATTTATATTAAGATTAAAACTCTAAAAAGAATGCTTCCTGGAATAAACAATGGTTAAACAAACGCTGCTTTCAAGATTATTTAAAGACTCAGTTGTTTTGGTTGCCTTTAATTTTATTGCGGGATTCTGCCATTATTTTTATCAGGTGGTTGCGGCCAGAAGACTTAATATTGAGGACCTTGCACTTTTAAATGTCGAGCTTGCTTTCTATTCTTTATTACTGACTTTAGGCGTTATTGCACAGTATTTTCCGGTTTTTAGACCACCAACAAAAGCCTTGACCAGAAAAGTATCGCTAATTGCAATTTCAATATTTGCCCTAACTGTGTGCTATGTTTTGTTTGTGGCGTTGGGATACTTACCAGCATTTACACGCATCACACTTGTCGTTGGTGCTCCTATTGCAATAATGATGCATTACTGGCTTGGTGTGTTTCAAAGTAAAAAACGTTTTTTTATTTTGGGCCTGGGCCTTTTGTTTTTGGGGTTATCAAAATTCATTTTTTCAATATTTGCTTTCAAAGTGATTGGGTTTGCTTTTGCTGTGGTTGGTGCAAGTATGTTTGTTGTTCTTTTTTCGCTGCTAATATATTTGTTTCAAAGAAATAAAATTTGGGTATTAGAGACGGCCCAAATAAATCAAGATGCTAGGTTTAAAAAAGATTTAACTATTTCATTTTTTAATGGATTGGGTTTTGTGCTTTTTCCGGTTTACGATTTAATAAATGTAAAATATTTTATTGGCGTAAGCGAGGCTGGTAGATATGCGCAGTTGCAGCTTTTTTCAAAAATTTTATATTTTGCTCCCGTTGCACTTTTGCAGGTAACGCTTCCGCATAGGGTGCAGGCGTTTAAGGATAAGGCTTCAAAAAAAGATTTATCATCAATAAGGTTAATTGAAAAACTTGGGCTTGTGGCGTGTTATATGGGCGCTTTGTTTTTTGGCGCAACCGGGCCGTGGATATCAAAAAATGTTATTGGGATTAATGGGATAAGTGGGCTTGATGTGTTTTTGGCCTGTGCGGCCCTGGTACCTCTTTATGGTTTACTTAACGCTCTTCAAATTTTTGCCGCGGCAAAAAAACAGATATATTGTTTTTTAGTGCTTGTTTCGGTTGCTATTTCACCAATTGGTTTGCTTATTTTTGGGCTTGATACGCTAAGAGAATATTTGATTTATGCCCTGTTTGTTAATACAATACTTGGGGTAATGGCACTTTATTTTTCGGAAAAACTGGTTTTGAAAAAATGAAACGTTTAGCGCTTTTTTTATTGGTAACAACTATATTTATTGCACTCGCCGTACTTTATACGTGGCCCGTGCCCAGGGAAATATTTAGTGGAATGGTTCTGGGGCTTGGTAACGATGAAACAACCCTGCCTTACTATTATTACTGGATACCAGAGTTATTCAGTATTGCCCCATTTAGTTTTTTAAATGGAGCACTTTTTTCACCCCAAATCGGGGCCCCCGTGGGTGCTGTGCTTTGGATACCTTATGTTGAAAGAATTGTGCCTTTGCTGTTTGGCGGACTTTTTACCCCCGAACAGATGAGTTTTGTGTTCCTGATAAGTTTACATGTTTTAGCGGGCGTTTTGATGTTTTGGTTGGGGCAAAGAATGGGACTTTGTTTTTTCTTATCACTTTGTATGGGTATATGCCTTTCTTTTACACCTTTTACGTATTGGCGCGGACAAATGCATTTAGGGCTTGCTGGTGTTTATTTTTTACCTTTCTTGGCCCTGGCTTACGATTATATGAGGCATGTTGATAGATGGAAAAAGATTATACTTCCATCCCTGCTTTTGCTTATGGCGCTTACAACTGCGCATTATATGATTCTGGTTTTTATTTCGCTAGTACCTTTTGTGCTTTTATATCTTTGGTACCAGACTCAAAAAAGAAAAAAACAGCTAGTGGCCAGGCTTGGGGTTCAGGCGTTTGATTCAAAACGCTTTTGGAAAAAGCGTATCCTGATTGTGTTTGTTTTCTTGCCCATGATGTTTGGACTAATTTGGATTAAACTTGGTGCGCCATTTGGTTTTGGTGGACTAAGAAGTGAGGCTCCACTTTTTGAAACGGCACTGCCTGAGGACCCACACAGGAGTTGGGACGTTTTGGTTTTTTCCGCAAGAGTTAAGGATTATTTTACCGGAAATTACGACAGTAGTGCGTGGGACTTGAACCCTTTAAGGGCGCTAATAACTAAGCAAATAAAAAAAGAGGGTGATTTTTATCCGCAAGAAAGAAGCTCTGGTGTGAGGTGGGTATTATTAGTACTTTTTGTTGCGGCAATTATTCAGCGAAAAAAAATCCCGGACTACTTAAAACATTGGTTTACATTTGGACTTCTAATAACAGGGGTTGCATTTCTATTTTCACTCTCACCAAGGTGTATAGCGCCTGCAGGCATTGGTATTTGTCCTTCAAGGTGGATACACGCCATAATTCCTGAAATGCGAGCGCCCAATCGCTGGAGTGTTGCTGTTAATTTTGGTGTGATTGTTGTTGTATTTTGTTATTTGCAGCTTTTTATGGCTTTTCTTGTAAAAAACGTTAAGGATGTTACTCGTTATTTTATTGGTTTTTTATTTGCAATTGTTTGCGTATTGGATGCACCGCCCACGTTTAGTTTTCCTGTTACAGATCCAGAGCCACCGCTTGAAAGAGTTTCTGGTTGCGGACTCGGCATTATTTTGCCTTACTGGCATAGTGATGACGCCAAAACATATAAGATGATAGCGTCTTTAAGGTACTCGGATTGTTACATTATTAATGCACAACAAACACCATTTGTTTCAAAAATGTTTTATGAAATATTTAGTGAGAAAAATCTTCTTAAAAAACCTCTTGGTGCCTCGGAATGGAAAAAAGCGGCAAACGTTTTATCGTGTCTTGATGTTAAGTGGGTGAAGCTTGATCCAAACTACAAGGAGCAGGGCGCGTCTATCTGTACGGCGCTTGGGTTTAGAAGTACAAATAACCTGTACTGTGAAGATAGGGCGTTGCTGAAAAAAGAGGGGACCCCGCGTGGAAACTGGCAGGAATGTTTATCTGGTATTTAAAAAGAAATTTTTCCAGTTGAAAATATTTGTTTTGTCAATTTTCATTTCTTGCGCTCCAGCATAAATAACATCGCCAGTAAGAGATATGTTTTTTGGTACTTTATTTTGCAAACTATTTAAATATTTTATATTTTTTAAGAAATTATTATTGAATGTTTCCGACAGTTTTATTTCAGTTGGGTGAAGGTGTGTTCCAAAATCCTCAATTAGGTCAATTTCATGGCCCTTTTGGTCTCTCCAAAAATAATATCTTACTTCCTCATCTTTGTTTAGCTTGTCTTTATAAAATTCACTAATTATAAAATTCTCAAAAATATTACCCCTGAGGGGATGAAAATCTAATTGTTCTTGAGATGTTATTCCTAAGAGATAACAAAGGAGACCTGTGTCGTAAAAATATAGTTTAGGTGTTTTTATTATTCTTTTATTAAAGTTTTTATAATGGGGTGTGAGAGTGAAGCATATGTACGTTGACTTCAGTGCGCTTAGCCAGGAATTAGCTGTGGGTTGTGTAATACCTGTTTCTGTGCCAAGCGAGGACAAATTTAAAAGCTGTCCAGATCTTCCGGCACAAAGTCTGATAAATTTTTCAAATAAATCAATATTAGAAAAATTGGTAATTGTTCTAACATCTCGTTCTATATAAAGTCTGAAGTAATCTTTATGCCACTTTGTAGGAGATAGGTTTGCATCGTAAATTTTGGGATACCCACCATAGAACATAATTTTATTTAACTCGATTTGATCATTATTTTTACAAAGCTCACGGATTGAAAATGGCAGTAGTTCAAACACTCTTGTTCTACCAACAAGGGACTGCCCGGCTGTCTTTATGAGAAGCAAGCTTTGAGAACCGGTTAAGATAAATTTCTGCTGATTCTTAGGATTATCAACAATGGTTTGAATATAAGAAGTAATTTCAGGTGCTCTTTGAATTTCATCTAAGATCAGGTTGTTTTTTTGATGGGTTTTTAGGAAAGCTCTTGGGTCATTGATTACAGTATTTCTTAAATCAGGATCTTCAAGAGAAACATAATCGTAATCATTAAAAAGATTGCGAACTAAAGTGGTTTTGCCGGATTGCCGGGGGCCGGTCAGTGTTAAAACGGGTAATTTTTTTATGGATTCGGAAAGTTGAGTTGCTATTTCTCTTTCGTACATTGCGCACATAGTTGAAATTATTACATAAATACCATCGTGGTGTCAAATAAAAATTAGATTTTGAATTTACACCCAAGCGTGGCTGGTGTAAATCTGTAGCTATCCGTTTGCCCGAGTGTATGAAAGGAGAGCTAGATCAACGCTTTTCCTGGCCCCTTGACACAACGCGCCACCGGGTGATACAGCGTGTTACTGATTGGAGAGCGAAGTCATAATAATTTCTTTTAGGAGGAGCAAAATCATGAGTCGTATTTTATCTTTTGCACTTATTTGTGCATCGTTATTGTCTATAAATATATCGTTTGGTGCTTCAGCTGGTGAGGATCAAACATGGGGTCAGCATAAAGAACTTTTTATTGAAGGCACAATTACTGACTCAAAAGGTAAGATCTGGAACATTCGTTTTATGCCTGGATCAAAAAATATTACTAAAGATGCCGGTACGGCCTGGAAGGATGCCGGCGAAACAATTGCAAATTTGGTAGATGGTGAGTTTTATCAAGACTGGGTTATTGAAGAATTTGTTGATGGTCTTGAATTTGCTTTCGTAGATAGTTGGGGCGACTTCTGGTTTAGCGGAATTGACGAGGATTTCGATCAGGTCCTTAAGGTTTGGAACGAGGAAGGAACGTTTGGTGGTGGTATTGGAAAAGCGCTTGCCTGGACATGGTTTGGAATTAAGGTGATTGGAAGAACGGTATCGGCTCCAGTTGGCACGGCTGGTGGAATTGTTTATTCGGTTGTTGTGCCTGTTGGTGCAGTTGCAATGCAACCTGTTGGTGCGGTTTTTTATAGTGTAGTTGGTGGGATCACAGTGCCTGGTGTTTTATATGTATGGAACGGCACAGCCTGGGTGGCCACATACTTTAGTGATGTTCCGAAAAAAGAAGGTTGGTTTGTTGTTTTAGATAATGATGTCCCTTCAGAAGAAATCCCGGGGCGTGATGAAGAGGCGCGAAAACCAATTGTAATAGATAGGGATGGTTTTAATGCAATTGTTTCGGGTATTGTTCTTGAACAACTTACCGATGAACAAAAGGCCCCGTTGAGAAAAAAAATTGCGGAGCTTGAAAGACAAATAAATGAGCTTCAAAAACAAAAATCTGAGCTAACGAATAAACTTCAGGAAAATCCAGATTGGAAAAAAATGGAGATGATTCTGGCCGATTGTTTTGAAAAAAATGTTGAGCTTTCTGAAGATTCAAAATCAATTTATCTTAACGATGAAAAGCTGAAATCACTAATTAGTGATTATCTTCAAACATTGGGTTTAGACGCTAGTGATGAAATGGTTGATGAAATTGTGAAGAGACTAAAAACACAAATCAGATCACTTTTGTCACCGCCAAGAGACACAGGCGCTATGCCAGTCATGCCAGAGCTGGATTAAGCTCGTGCATTCTGGCACTCGCCCCTCGCATTCTGCTTCGGGCGCTTGCGGCGCGTTCAAAAATATCATCCTGATATTTTTTTGAACCATAACTCATCCCCAGTGGCGGGATTCGTGGTGGTTTCGATTCTTCATACAAACCCACAAAATAAAAAAGCCATCCTAACTTCGTCAGGATGGCTTTTTTATAATGGTGAGTCGTATTGGAATCGAACCAATGACCCTCTCCTTAAAAGGGAGATGCTCTACCGGCTGAGCTAACGACTCAATTTATCAACAAGCTTAGTTGATAACCAATACATGACCTTTTTTCAAGAATACAATTGATATATTGAATTTTTTTTAGCCAAGAGGGTTTTCAATTACCAAGGTTTCCTCCCTGCCTGGGCCATAGCTTAGAATTTGAACTGGAATTTTAAGTGTGGTTTCAATTTTACTAATAAAATCAAGCAGTTCTTTGGGTAGGTCTTTTTTGGTTTTAAACGTCCGCGTTTTAAGCTCACCCCAGCCTGGAAGTGTCTCAAACACGGGTTTGGCGTTTTCCATGTCTTCAAGGCAGGATGGAAAGGCTGTTGTTTGCTTTGAGTCCACCATATAACTTGTACAAACTTTAATTTCCTTAAAGTTAGATAGAACGTCAATTTTCATTAACGCAAGACCCGTGAAGTTGTTTACCTCGGTTGCGTATTTTAATGCCACCAGATCAAGCCACCCACAGCGCCTTGGGCGTCCTGTTGTTGCGCCATACTCGGCGCCTTCTTCTCTGATTTTTGTGGCAACTGTAGGCTCTGTTTTTTCGATTTCCGTGGGAAAAGGACCCGTTCCAACTCGAGTTGTGTACGCTTTTGTAATTCCAAGTGTGTGCGAAACTGCGCCCGCCCCAAGACCAGAACCCGTAAGTGCCGCAGAGGACGTTGTGTTTGACGATGTAACATACGGATACGTGCCGTGGTCCACATCAAGCAGCACGCCTTGAGCACCCTCAAAAAGAATAGGTTCTTTTGCCTCTAGGGCCTGCCACAAAATTTGCCTGGTGTTTTTAACAAAAGGTTTAAGCCGCTCTCCAATTTTCAGGGCATCATTATAGATGGAATTAAAATCTGGTGCTGGCACATTAAACAAATTTTTAAAAAGAATATTTTTTTCCTCAAGCGCGCGCTCAAGTTTTTCGCGTAAAAGATTAGGAAAGAAAAGATCAATAACCTGGATTCCGCGTCTTGCAACCTTGTCCTCATAAGCGGGCCCAATTCCCCTTACGGTTGTTCCAATTTTGCCCTTGCCTTGTCCGGCTTTTTCCTCGCGCAAACGGTCAAGTTCAATATGGTAAGGCATAATTACATGTGCGCGCTCACTTACCATAACGGCCTTTTCCGGGTGGTCACTAAAGGCGTTTGATTCAATAAGTGACTCGATTTCTTCAAAAAAAATACTTGGGTTAAATACAACTCCATTTGCAATAAGACAGGTTTTTCCCGGATGCAAAACTCCGCTTGGAATTAAATGCAAAACTGTTTTTTTACCATTTACAACAACAGTGTGGCCTGCGTTGTTTCCGCCCTGGTAGCGGACAATAAAACGGGCATATTGCCCCAGAAGATCAACAACCTTACCTTTACCTTCATCGCCCCACTGGGCACCTACGACGACAAGATTCATATTTCCCCCTGTGCGCCGGGATAAACCGGCGGGTTATTTTTTTTGGATTAATAACCCTATATTTTCTTATCCCAGTGTAGAGTACGAGTAAAGTGTAGGTCGAATTAGAAAAGGGTTAATTTTTTCTTATGGTGCGCGGCCCAAACACAATATAAAGCCCGTAATTTTGCGCATTCTGTGTACCATGTGCGTCAGGTTGTTCAATATATGGTTCATTCATGAAATCTGGTTCAATTTCGCTAAGACGCGTTACCCAAGAGTTAACTTGTTCGTTTGTTACAGGTCTATTAAGAAGTATTCTTATGGTCTTGTGGTTTGTAAGATAATCAAACGGAGTTGTATTAAGTACGTTTTCAATTCCACGTTTTACGTTGTTTTTTCTAATCTCATCCCAATATTCGGTTTTGGGTAAATATACGTGTGGCAGTCTTGTGCGAACTCCGTTTTTTGTTTTAATAATATGTCCATCTTGGATCCAGGAGTGCAGATATTTTTTTTCAAGCATACTTGGTGTAACCCCTTTCGGGCAGGGGAGTTCGTTAAGTGGGATTTCTTTTGGGTGTTCTGTGCATAAAAGCGAACATATTTCTAGAAGCCATGGGTTTTTTTCGAGCAGTTTTTTTTCGGGTGGGCCAAACACCCAGGTGCTATCTATTGATGGAGCCACATCTGCAGTTAATTTTGGTTTTTTGTCTCTTGTTTTAAGTCTTCCCTTAAATACATTTTTAAGCTCTTCTGTTGGCATCTGTGTGCCTGCCCAGAACATCATGGCATCAATTTGGTTGATAACAAAAAAAGTGACGATTTCAATTAATTGTGCGGGGTTTGGAATGGTTTCTCCGCGTTCAAAACTGTTATAAATTCCGTAAGAAAACGAAAACTCTGTGGCCTTAAATAATGCAAGAGAAGAGGTGAATTTTTTGGTTCTCCATTCTCTGAGTTTATTTCCAAATTCGATATACTCGCGGTTTTTTGTGTTTTTTTGCATCTTTTAAGTCTTGTCGGAAAAATCGACAGATATCTAAAGAACAAATATTATTTACATTTGTCAAAAATATCGACAAATTAGACAAACGCCTAATTTAAAGAGTTCTTATATTTCAGGTGCTTATATAAATATATTGTAACTTCTCAAAAACTTACGGCAAGTTGATAAAATAGCTTTTTAAACCCCCG
>CAZQUK010000039.1:7300-14484 GCA_964596435.1 uncultured Oligoflexia bacterium | reverse complement strand
TATAATGGTAAGAAACGCCAAAAACCGCAAATCCAAATGCTATAACTCCTATGATTTTAACTATCATTGATCCCTTTTAACCCTCAATTATTACTTACTTACTGGAAGCAAACAGACTTCTTGAAATTTTAAGTCCCTTGGCTTCCATTTCCTCAACAAATTTTGGAATAAAACCTGTAGGAATAAAGCGCCCCTTAATCTGCCTTCGTTTATCCATACCCTCCTGCTTGTAAAGAAACACATCCTGTAAACTTATTACTTCACCCTGCATACCTGTTATTTCAGAAATATGTGTAATCCTTCTTGTGCCATCAGAAAGCCTTGCAATTTGAACAATAAGATTAACGGCCGAGGAAATTGTATCCTTAATTGCCTTTGATGGGAGTCCTAAGCCCGCCATCATAACAAGCGTTTCAAGCCTTGTTAAACACTCTCTTGGTGAATTTGAATGTACCGTAGTTAATGAACCGGAATGACCTGTATTCATTGCCTGAAGCATATCAAGCGCTGAGCCGTCTCGACACTCTCCAACCACAATTCTATCTGGCCTCATTCTTAAACAGCATTTAATTAGATCGCGAATTGAAACCTCACCTTCGCCCTCAATGTTGGCATTTTTTGATTCAAGTCTAACCAGGTGTTCCTGTGTAAGCTGCAGCTCTGCAGAATCCTCTACCGTAATAATTCTTTCTTTGGAGGGAATAAAATTCGACAAAACATTTAGTAAAGTTGTTTTACCAGTTCCAGTACCACCCGAAACAACAACATTAAGTTTGGCCTCGACACAGCAACGCAGAAAGTCCGCAATTTCCTGTGTTAAAGTACCCCACTGCAAATATTCCTTAATTCCAATTCTTTCTTTTGGAAATTTTCTTATGGTAATTGTGGGTCCTTTAAGCGCAAGAGGTGGAATAATAATATGCACGCGCGACCCATCTTGGAGCCTGGCGTCAACATAGGGCATTTTCTCATCAACGCGTTTTCCAAGTGGCGTAATTATTCTTTCAACCACATTCATCATTTGTTGTTCACTGGAAAACGTAACTTTTGACATCTGGTTTTTGCCGCTTTTTTCAATATAAATTTGGTTTCTTGCATTTACCATTATTTCTGTAACCTTGTCATCAGCAAGCAGATCTTCAAGCGGACCAAGTCCCAATGCTTCATCTAAAACCTCTTTTGCCATTTGTGCCTTAAGCTCGCGCGATGAAAGCAGGGAGCCTGTGTCTTCAGTTTGAATAAGCTCCAAAATAACCTTATTCGTTTTTTCTCTTAAGACGGCTCTTTGTTTTGCATCCCTGGTATCTGTATTTGTTTTTTTAAGATCCATTTTTTCAACCAGTGCCTTGTGCAACCTAAGCTTCATGGCCGTCCATGGGTCAATATCTGCACTATGGCTCCGCCCAAAAACATCATCACTTTCTTCATTCTTGGAAGAATTTCCATCAGTACCTGCGCCTCTTACCGCAGACTGTACTCTGGCGGCAAAATCTTTTGGTTTATTAAGTGTTGCAAGCCTTTCCAGAAGATTTTGCTGTTGAAGCTTTCTAACCAATTCATGAAATGCTTTTGCAACCTGTGTATTAGGTGCAGAAACGCAAAGTGGTACATTTTTAGATAACGCAGCCTCACAAGTTGC
The DNA here is from genome assembly GCA_964596435.1 of uncultured Oligoflexia bacterium. Classification (GTDB taxonomy): domain Bacteria; phylum Bdellovibrionota; class UBA1018; order UBA1018; family CAZQUK01; genus CAZQUK01. The sequence goes on along the minus strand of CAZQUK010000039.1, from coordinate 12,845 downwards.
ACTATCATCAGGAATAGCTGCAAATATTGGTCTTCCAAGATTTCTTTGAATGATTTGTGGATTTATAGCACTTCTTTGTGAATACTTATTTACTATTATCTGCACCATTTCGTTGGGAAAAAGAAGTTCATGTATTTTTGAAAGCACACGTTTGGTCTGGTTAAGAACAATAATATCAGCCGCTGATACAACAAAAATTGCGGTGGCATGTTCCAGTATTTTTAATACATAAGGCTCACTCACGCTTCCACAATCAATAACCGATAAATTAAATATTTTTGTAACAGATTTTAAAAATTTTCCAAGTCCATCAAGATCCAGGTCACGAGCCATAATGGTTTCTCTGGGTGCACCAATAAAACTGTAACCTCCTTGTGCGTGAACCAGGAAAGGGGTTAGACTTTTCGGATCAATCACGCCACCCGGTATTTTAGATACATCAACAATATTCTTGGGTGGATTTAATCCTAAAATTATATTTTGATCACCCAAACTTCCTAGATCAAGATCTATAATAAGTGGCCTTTGTTTAAAATCCTGTTGATATGCAATTGCTAAATTGGCAGCAAAGACACTTTTGCCCACACCTCCTTTTCCTCCTATTACTGCTATTATGTGTCCTGCCATATCACCCTCAAATCCTCACAATTATAATTTCTATTGCACCTTTACTCTAAAATTTTTCTTTAAGTCTTGTGTCGCATCAGAAGCATTTTCAACAATCTGTGGTGTTACAAAAACCACAACTTGTGATTTCTTTTTTCTAAATGCTTTAGAACGCAATAAGGAAAATAACGGATCCGTACCACCTTCAAAACTGCCGGGCCTTGGATCATCTTTATTAAACTCCGTTCCAACATCACTTGTAAATATTCCTGCAACTGCTGCACTCTGATTTGATTTTACATATAAACTGGTTTTTATTGCGTTCTTTGCTGTCACGGGTGGAGCACCTGTAGCCGGGGCCTTTCCAACCATATTTGACTGGCTCATATCCATTGCAAGTTTTACATCCTCGGTTGAGCCAAGAATTGTTGGCGTTACTGAAACACTTAGACCAACGTTTGCCATACCTGGAACCATTTGTCCGTTAGGACCCTGTTGCAAATAAGGCAGTTCGGTTTGCTGCGACAAGGTTCCGGGCTGTCCACTTCTTACAATAAATGTTCCGGTTTTGAGTATCCTTGCATAACCTGCCACTTGCGCACTTTGAAGTTTTGGTATTAGGCTCGAAATGGTACCTGTAAAACTTGTTCCACTGGCACCCCCTGTTCCATCCGCGGTTTTTCCAATTGAAATTGAAGGATCTGCAGTAAAGCCTGGTTCCCACTTAAAGCCAAAAACCTTGTTGTAGTCTTTTGCAAGCTCAACAAAATGAACGGTCACTCTTACTAATTTTTCCTGCTTTTTTGCAGGCGGCGGGTTCACAACAATAAGGTTTATTATCATACTTCTACCCGCCATTCTTTGCACAGTTTCATCTTTAACAAGAGGGTCAGCGGGTTTTAAATCCGGCAAATACTGGGTTGCAAGAAGTTCGGCTCTTCTTGCCTGATCGAAGCTATCTACGGTGCCTTCTAAAAAAATTTTTCCATTCACAACTCTTGTTGTTACGTTCACGCCTGTACCAATATTTGTAATATCCTTTTGTATTCTCTTGGCAAGCACCTGAAGTGACAGCGGCGATAAAATAACCAGATTTGTAACATAACCTTTATAGGTTTCGTCCGTTAAAACGTTTATTATACGACCATAATCGGAAGGCACTAAAACCTCACCATCAAAAATAATTCTGCTGCCTACAATTTTAATATCAAGCCCCTCAATGTCTTTTAAAAGAAAATAAAGCTCAGCCTTAGTTTTAAGTAAGCTAGAACCGGTGATTCTCACATCAAAAATCACTTTCACTTCACCATTAGGATCCCTAATTGTAACATTTGTTCTTCCGGCAGAAAGTGGTTTAAAAACAAGCTGAGTTCCCTTTTCGCCAATTTTTATTTTTTGAACAACAAGCATCTTGGGGTTTCCAATATGAACAGCCAGGCTTGAGTTTTCGTGGGGCTCAAAATCAAGATCAACAATCTTATCCTCACCTGTTGCAAGAATTATTTTTCTTTTGTCTGCCCTAATGTCAGTTTCATCTCTTGTAAGCTTGGATCTTTGATATTTATTTTTTGCATAAGCATAATTCAAAACCGTGGTCTCAATAAAACACATAAATGAAACGGCAAAAATGAGCATAAGCGGCACAAGCTTTCCTTGCTTTACCCATCTTCTGTTTTTTAATAAACCTTTTTTCATTTTTTTACTCCGTTTTTAACTTTCCCTTATCTTTTTGATGCAGGCATCCTTGGCGACAGACTATTTGTCTGGCTTCTTAATTTCATAATATCCCTTCCAAAAACATCATAAGCGGTTGTAGCATTCATTATTTCCTCGCGCTCGCTGTCATCGTTGTTTCTTAGTGCAAGCGTTAAAGAATTCTCGCCAGCAAGTAAAAGTGCAATTAACTGTGCCTGCTCAGGGTTAACTTCTATCGTAACCGATGCAAACCCATCAAACTCCGAAAGTGCCCTTATTCTTGATTTCTTCCCAAACGAATCTTTTTCTTCAAGTCTTCCAACATTATTGGTTACAAATCTTCCTACCGCAAGAACCACAACATCTTGCATAACCGTTTTTGCAATTTTACTGTTCTTTTCTCCACCACCGTCCGCACTAAATACCGCTATCATATCCACGCGGTCACCGGGCTTTACAAGTTTTGAAACACCTGTAATTTCGTTCACTGGTATTGCAATGGCACGTTTTCCTGGTGTTACCTGCGGCGCGAGTCCTGTGCGCATACCTGGCTCTGTAATTTTATTTAACGTTATTTGCTCACCCTTTTTAATTGGAACCAGCGCTATTGCACCAGAAAGCTCTTTCATATCGCGTATCACTTCTTTATTGTCTTTATCTTTTTTCTCGTAAGAAATTGCAACCGGCTCAAGGAACTTTTTGGGAATTAGTTTAAGTTCCAAATGTGTCTCATTAATTGTGGCCATTTCTTTTATGTCTTCTTTTGCAGTAACCACTAAAACCTGGGTTCCGTATTTTTTATCAGCCTTTTCTTCAATACTTGAAACATAACTTTCCACAAAGAAAACAGCTAAAACTGCCATTACGAGCGATAAAGTAAGTGCTTTATTGTTCATTTCTGCATCTCCTCATTATAGCTAGAGGCACAAATTCTGTATCCCTCATCTTCAAATAACAAATCGTGTACCATTTCAGAATGTTCATTAATCGGAACTGCACCAGCGCCTCCACCCTTAATCCAATTGCTTGAAGTGCAAAGCGATACGGTTGTTCTAACCCTTACAACCGAGCGTTCATCTGGTATTGATTGCAACTCTTCACTGCCTGTTATTTCTTTTTTTCTTGAAATTCTAAAAGTACTTGCCTCTGGAAAATATATAAGCTTATCCTGACCTGAAACATTTTCTGAAACACCAACAATCATCTGGTTCACACCGGCAATATCATCACTCCTATACTGTAGCTCCGGATAATATGGGCTGTTAAAAGTCATACGCAGCGTTTGTGCGCGCGCGTATTTCTGGTTAACTATTGAAATTTGTATAAGTGTATTTACACGGATTAGTATCATTACAAGGCCAACCATAAGTGGGAGCATGATTAAAAATTCAACAATGCTTTGACCAGAATTTTTTAAAACACAAAAATCTGCCTTAGAAGATACGCGTCTTCTTAAACAGAAAAAAATGCTCATACATACATTTTTAACAACCGTTATCAAACACACCTCCTTGCGGCATATCCCTTTTGCATTCACTGGCCGCGGGCTCCCTTCCCAACCAACTTTCTGACGTTAAAGTCACCTCACTTGATGACGCGCTGCCCCCTATTGGAATCCAAAATAAAGAACTCCTAAATGTATATCGGACTCCTTCTTGCCAACTAAAGTTTCTGTCGGGTTTTTGAGAGTCCGAATACTGTGCGCCACGACCAATTAAGACTCCGGCTGGGTTTCCACCAACGCCGCGCGCAATCATTGAAAATTTGTCCTTACTTGGTTGATCCTCAGACACCTTTAACATACGAACTATTGAGGAAAGAGCCCTATCAGACTGATCCTGCTCTGATCCACCTGCGGAAAGATACGCTCTTGCCGCCATAAAAGTGGCGTATTGCACATAATTGCCATAAGCAAAAACAAGCGATAGTTGGAAAAAAAACAAAGTAAAAGAAAAAAGAAGTATTAGTGTCAAAGCAAACTCAATAGTGGATTGCCCACACTCATGGCTTTTGTCTTTGAGTTTTTTTAACTTTGCCCAAATTTTATAAAGCATACCCCCCCCAAAAAAAAATTATCTTGTCCCCGGATTAATAAACATCCTTGTAGCACCAGGTGCCCTCGGGTGCATATAAGGACCACCGTTTTCATCAAAACCAATAGCTTTGGGATGACCATAACAATACGCGCTTGCAAATTCTTTTTTAACCGGATTGACCATCATATTGGAAAACTCCATGTTTTTTAGCCCACCAATAACGATTGAAAAAAAATAAACTACAATTGCCATAAGTAAAACGTATTCAACTATAGCCTGACCGCTGTTGCCAGAAATGCCAGATGATTCATTAACTTTTGGATCAATAGTTTTTTTCACCTTTCACCACCCCAAAAAAATAAATGGATCCACCAAATAATCCGTTAAAACAAGCCAAATTGCAGAAAGCGCAATTGGAACACCAAACGGCATTTTAGAAGTTGTATCAATTTCTGGTGAAATAAATTTTACATCCTTAATAATAATTGTTGAGAACGAAACCAGGATTCTTGCATAAAAATCACGAAGCTTACCTTTAAAAATCATAATAATTATTGCAAACACACCCCCAATAATTATGCCAAGAAGTCCAACCTTAATTGAAAACACACCACCCCCAATTGAACCCAGGGCCATTAAAAATTTTACATCTCCCCCACCCATTACACCCAAAAAAAACAGCCATGAATAAAGCAAAAAGCCCAAACCAATGCCCAAAAGCGAGCTTAAACCACCAGATACACCACCAGTAAAAAAGGCTAAAAGGATACCTGTTAAAATTATAGGGAAATTAAACCAATTTGGGATACGTTTTGTAAACAGATCAGAAACGGCACCAAATACCGCCACAAAAATAACAAAATATTTAAGATAACCAATTTCCATAAACGCAAATCCATCCATGTTAACCCCAAAAAAAATCAGTTTTTCCAAATCTTCATTGGTGCCCGTCCTGTTTTCAGATCCTTCTCAAGTGCTGATCCTAACCTTAAAACGCCTTTATCAAGTGTTCCAAGAATACCCTGAACAAGTTCTCTAACTGCAACGACCAGTACTGCCAATATTAATATGTACTCTGTAATAGCCTGGGCCTTTTCATCACAAAAAAAAACGGAACAAAATTTTAGAAATTCTTTTTGAAAGATACGGGCACAACAGGACTCACTTTTTATGTTTGAATTTAAGGATGTTTTACGAGAAAAAATAAC
>CAZQUK010000039.1:0-7290 GCA_964596435.1 uncultured Oligoflexia bacterium | reverse complement strand
AATAACACCCAAAACCTTGTACCCCCAAACTTAGTAAAAAACTGTATATAAAATCTCCTAAAAAACATTATTAATTAAAAATAGTTAGTCCGTGCCATCAATAGCTGTAGTTATATCACCCTCAAGTTTATCAACGGCACCTTCTAGTACTTTACCAATCTGTGTTCTGAACTTCATTGCAATCATAACAACCACGGCAAGTATTAAAATATACTCCGTGGTGGATTGTCCTGTGTCGTCTTGCCAAAATTTTTTTAACGAGTTTTTTAAATACATAAAATCGCCCTCTCTAATAACACCCAATGCTTTCTAGTCGGCACATATTAAAAAATAGTTGATAATTAACCCCAAAAATACGCCGTCACTTAGATTGTAGCAAGACCAGAGCCTTTTGGTCAAGTACTAAATTGTCTATATTTTCATACTATTAGCACCACAGCCGATGCGTTATCTTCATATTTACTGTCTTCTATTATTTTTTGTATTTTTTGTGATGACCTTTGGCTCCCAAGGTTTTCCTTTTGAGTATCCATTATTTGCCTTAAAACCCCTTTATGAACGCCATCAGTATGCAGCATTACCCAGTCTCCTGGCTTAATTTTAAATTCAACAATTTCAGGTTCAAGATCCTTTGCAAGTCCAAGCGCCATTAGAGGAATATCTAAAAACCCTTTAATATCTATATAGCCTTCTTGACTATTTAATGTGGGGTCCTCTAACTGGGAATAACTTTTAGGTAATGTTAAAGGTGTACTTCTGCCATTTCTAAAAACCCAGGACCTGACACTTCCAACATTTGCAAGCGCAAAAAAATCGCCATCAAGAAAACCTGCTATTACAGAGGCTCCACCCTTTGAATGAACATTTTTATTTTTGTTAAAATACAAAAGTCTCTGATTTGCATAAAGAACAGAATTAAAAAGAACATTTGCCGCAAGGGAATTATATGACCTCATTATATACGGGAAAGTGGCCTCATCGTCGCCTGCTTCTCGACCTAAAAAATTAAAAATTAATTCACACGCTTGTGATGACGCATAAGAACCGGAGCTTGGTCCACCAAAGCCATCGGCTACAACAAAAATACCTTTTTTTTCATCTGCAATAACGTAATCTTCCTGCGCCTGCCGTCTCCCTTTTGTTGAAAAAATATTTACAGCTTTAATTTTCATATTTATTCCAATGCTCCTTGCGTTCTGTTAAAACGCTCAAGTTTCCTTGTTGCCCTTCCATAATAAATATCATCTTTAAGGGCCACATTAAGACATTCACCATATTTTTGTTTTGCAAAATCAAAGTCACTAAAGCTTTCTGCAAGAACGGCTTCTGTATAAAAAACCTTGGCTTTTTCGTGTAAAATATCACGAATTCGACCCATACCCTTGTATGCGGCTTTATGATACGGATCGATCTTTGTGACTTTTTTATAAGTATCAAAGGCTTGGACATATTCGCCAGTTTCCTCAAGCTGTTTTGCCTCAACTAAAATCGGATCCCTTTGGTTAGCAATATTTTGCAAACATGCTTTTATCATGCCCTTTGATCTGTTTGCAGGGCGCCTGTCTTTTGATTCTATATTTGGAACTTTTTTAAATACACTAATTGCAGAATAACACTTACCCTGCTTCTTAAGTGCTAGACCCTCATTATACACACTCCAGGCATGCATATTTATTTCATCTTGGATGCGCTTTTCATCAGCAAGTCGCTGTTTTTCGTCATTAAATTCTTCAATTTCATCCTGCCACTTGGAAACTTCTTTGTTTTCAGGGTCAAGACTTAGGATTTCAGAAAACACCGGCTGTGCTTCTTCATATTTCTTTTTTTGCATTAACTCATGGGCCTCGCGTAAAAGGGATGCTATTTTTTCTTTGAGTCTTTGCTCCTCTTCTTTTCGTCGTCTTTCTTCTTCAAAAGCCTCAAGCTTGCGCTTTCCTTCTCTTGCGTATCTCTCAAGCTCTCTTGCGTCCTTATAGTCTGAAACCAGTTGAAAAATCTTTTGGAGCTCATAAAGTGCCTTATCGTATTCCTTGTTTCGATATAGATCAAAGGCCAGTGCGTGCTGGGCCTCAACAAAACGTTTTTGTTCAATTGTAAGTTTTGCAAACTCATCAAGTGCGCCAGAGGGCCTGTCGGTTTTGACCTTTTCTGTTGCATCTTTTTTTGCAACAGCCGCAGGCTTCCTATCCTTCGTGTTTTTAGGCGCTGTCTCATCCTCGTCTAAAAAAGCATAATAAAATACAAATAAAATCACCGCACCCCAGATAAACCTCCTTGCGGGAGGAAGCTCTCTGAATTTCTGTAATAATGTTTTTTTCTTTTGGGATTTTCCATCAGCATCAATACCGGGTATATTTAAACTTTTCGTTGCCGTGTGAGCAAGACCTGGGTCCTGAGTCAGATCCAGTCCAAAACCACCACCTACTGCAGCGCCTGGCATTGGAGGGGAAGCATCCACAGACATAATATCATGTCCGGAAATCACACCCTCTTCAAGTTTACCAACCGAAAGGAAATCCTTTTCCATATCTGCATAATTTGGATTTTCAGCCTTAAATTCAAACTCAACACCACCAATCCTGATAATATCTTCACCAGAAAGTTCCTGCTCCTGCACCCTGACACCGTTAACATAGGTACCGTTTGAACTCCCCAGATCCTTGATTACATAATGCAAACCTGATTTTTGAATTAATGAATTTTCTCTCGAGCTTTTTTTGTCGTTAAGAACAATATCACAGGTTTTACCGCGGCCAATAACCACTTTTTCTTTTGCTATATCATAAACTTCAACGTTGGCACTACCTGGCTGAAATACCAATCTTACAAGCAATTGTTGAGTTGAAATAACCCTTGTTGCGCCATCTGAAGGCTCCTCTTCTGCAAGAGAACTTTGTTCTGATTTATCAAAATCGAATCCTTCAACCCCACTTTTTTCAACAGAACCAGGTTCTTCATGCTGATTTTCAGATTCCGCCACTCCAGGAGACTGCTCTTCACTTTCCTGCTTATCCTCCATTAAAAATTTTTCTGCTAAAGATATACTGCTCTCACTTGCAGATTCCGTCTCTATTTTGGGAGCTTTACTACTGTCATCCACATCCTCTGAATCATTTTCATTCTCTAATAAAGCTTTTTTATTCTCATTTTTATTACTTGCTTCGGAGCCAAGTTCTTTTTCTACTGGCAACGACCCGGACACATCCATACCAGGAGGTGCCAGATCACCAAAATCCTCATCTACTGGCAGCTCTTCATTATTATGCGAATCTTTTGATTTAAAATCATCTTGAATTGATACCTGTATTATATAAGGACCAATTGAAATTTTATCACCCTCTAAAAGCACTGTTTTATCTTTTTCGATTCCATTTACATTAAGAGGCGCAAAATCACTCTTTTTTTCAATCTGCAGTTTATTGGCAACAAACCGCAAGTGGGCATGTTTTCTGGAGATAGCCCTATCATCAAGAAAAATCTGACAATCGCGGGCACTTCTCCCTATCATCGCCTCTCCGTCAAATTGATGATTCTTAATTTCTTTGCCGTCTTTAAATACGGACAAAAAAGCTTTTTTACTCACAGTCAACTATTACCTTTCATTTCTTCAACCTTTTCTAGCTGATCCTTAGCCTCTTTATATTTAGGATTATCCTTATCCTTAAATAGTAACCTTAAAACTGATTCATAGTGCCCCTGGGCGGCCCTTAATTTCCCCATATCCAAATTTCTTTTCCCTTGTTCAATATGAAATTCAACGGCCTCATTAATACTGTTCTCACTATTTTCTAAATATAACCTTGCAAGATAATGATCGGGGTCAATCTGAAGAACTGTTTCAAACTGTTTTTTTGCCCTAATATAATTACCTTCGCGATATTCACGAAACCCTAGCCTGTAAAAGCTGTCAATTGTCCTGCTTGCCGGATCACTTTTGTTCATTTTTTCGGGTAAATATGAGGCTAAATCGCGTCTAATTTCTTCTTCTGTTTTGTCTTTAACAACCTTCTTGGTTTTATTTTTAGTGTCCGCATCACCCAAAAACAGCCACAATGCTGCCCCAGCTACTAAAACAAGAAGTATCTTACTCAAACTGGAACTTTTATCTTTTTTTCCGGTACTTGGCACCGGTTTTTGAATTGATTCTGTTAAGTTACCAAGAGCAAGAACTTTTTTTCTTCTCTTATCTAAATTACTTTCTTGCGCCTCTACTAAAGCTACGTTTTTAGGAGGTGCCATTAACATTTTACTTCCAACTCCCGACGTCATAAACTCAAGCACAGTTTCGCCAATAGTTAATAAATCTCCAAGCTTTAGTGCCGCCTTTTGAACAGAATGGCCGTTAACTAAAATTCCGTTTGCACTTCCTATATCCCTTACTTCCCAGCCCTCTGCTGTACGGACAATGGACGCATGATTTCTGGATGACTTCAAATCTGAAATCATGACATCAGCATCCTCTCCTCTTCCGATTGAAACTGCATTACCTTTAATAACATATACGGCGCCGGCATCAGGTCCCTGACTAACCTTAAGTCTGGCTAGTTCGCCCGATTGCAAAGGAACATTCATTCTTGCAAATCTAACCGCCATTGCCATTACGAGTTATCATCTCCTTTCGTTGCTACAAAAACATATGCTCTTGGTGTCGAGCCAAACGAACCAAAGGCCCCAACTTTTATCAGATAAGTTGTGCCGGAAAATTCAAATTTTTCGTCTATAGGATCTGATCCGACCTGAATATTTTCAAACACATCATTAACAAGAGCACTCAGCGCCTGGTCCCTTGCAACACTTGCAAATTCTTTTCCAAGAGCATCATCAGTTCTAATCCCACTTAATTCCTGAAAAAAAGAATTTATATAAACGATTTGTTTTTCACTATTACAAGCAACAATCCCAATGGATGGAAGGGCATCACCAACCAAACGCACGGGGGCCACAAATTCTTCTGCCGAAACTCCCTTAACACCAAATTCGATATCTGCGTGCTCGCTACCATCCGCTCCACCTTTAGGTATACGTTGCAAGGCAGAATTAATGTTGTCCCAAAGTGACTTAAGTTCCTCAAATTTAAATTCTCGCGTTACCTGGCTCAGCTCTCCCTTTAGCACTTTATCGATATCATCATTTAAAACCTGGAACGGCTTTAGGGTTAAAAAATACAAAACAAAGAAAACAAACAGACCAACAAGTATCGTTATTATTATTGCTTCAGAATAAACAACACCAATAGAACCAAGATCAGGTGTTGCAAGTGTTGTATCAATGGATACAACAGCCATTGCCACAACAATATTTTTTCCAACCCTTGAGTTAAAAACTTTAAGTGGCTCTACAGCCATAATGGTTTCAGAATCAACCTTTGACACAAGACCAGTTTCTCTTCCTTTAAGAAAAAGTTTTGCGGCTTTTTTTGCCAACCTTGATTCGCCACCCGATGCCAAATACTGGTTCATCTTATTTGATGGTGCAATTATCCTGTTTTCAAGATCTGAAAGAACCGCGAGCCGCACACCCTCTTCTTTGGGAATGTTTCCAACTTCTGTTTTGGTTTCTGCACGCGCAAGCATTGCTTGTGTATTTCTTTCAACAATTGATCGCGCCATGAAAGCCGCTCTTTTGCCAGTTTCCTTTATAATGGTATTTTTGTTCGCCTCAATAAGTGGAAAAACAGAAAAGAACATTGTAAAAATGGCAAATACCCCAAGAAGAATGAGTGAAAGAACCTTCCATTCGTGCTGGAAATTCAAACCGTAGAAAAATGGCATTATGTAAGTATTAAATGCCCATCTGATTTTTCCCTTAATATCCGTAGGAACGCTTGATGCTTCTGCAAGAGAGTCAGAAATTAATGCTTCCGATGTGTCACCAACTTTGGGCCTTTCAGAATCCGGCATAACACGGCTCATATCCGCAAATGCTACCGGCACCTCGCGCGAAGCTGCCACAGGATCCGTTAGCTCTAAAACATAATCACCAATACCAATCCGGTCCCCAATATTTATTTTTCTTGATTTAGTAAGAACACCATTTACAAAAGTTCCGTTAGCACTACCTTCATCTCTTAGAATAATATCTTTATTAATTACCTTTATTACACAGTGACGTTTTGAAACCTTTGAAGAGGAAAGTTCAATTTCACAAGACGAGAGCCTGCCCACAACAGTTTCACCTTCTGAAATTACAAAACTTGTCCCCCTAATTGGACCCGATATCACCGTAAGTTTATACATACCCTATCACCCTGGCAGATTGAAAAACGCTCAATGCTTCCGGCTGGCAACTCCAAAACATCCCTTGCCTTTAAATCAAAGACAGGAATGATACTCCAGGGAGCTATGTTTTCCCTGAAGGAAGAAACCAAAAACACTGAGTCTGTTTTTTGAGCTTCAACAGGTGATAAAAAAACCACATCAATTGGGAAGCGCATAAACATCATATGAATGTTATTGCAACGTGGAAAAAACATTCCCTCGCCTGCTTCCAAACTTGATCGGCCAATTAGTCCTTTGAGTCTCTCAAAAAACCGCTCTGCCATGACACACTTATCGGCGATAAGGTTTTGATTTTTAAGTAATTGAACACAAATTACTTTTGATCCTTGGCCCATAGCAGAATTATACCAAAATAAATTGGGATATACTTTTATATATACACACAATTTTATAAATTAATAATGCTACGCGCAAGTCGCAACTCAACCAATATACCTAAATATTTTGAATAGTTATTCAAACCTAAGGAGTCTTACCCACCCGGATATAAAACACTCAAGATAAACGGACCAAAAACCATTAGCATGACGGCGGGCAGTATAATAAAAATTACAGGAAACAATAGTTTTTGCGCCGCAGCAGCGCCGGCTTTTTCAGCCATAGTAAAACGCTCCACCCTTATTTGTTCAGATTGTTGTCTTAAAATCTTACCAATTGACGCACCCATCTGGTCCGCAGATATTAGTATTGCAACAAAAGAATTAATCTCAGACATATCAATCCTGGCGCTCATCTCTCTTAGAGCATCAGCCCTTGAAGATCCAACTTTAATTTCTTTAATCACCTGTTCGAATTCATCAATAAGCGGGCTTGCCACAGCTTTTTCCACAACTTTTGCCATGGCTCCAATAAAATCAAGGCCGGCTTCAGTTGATAGCGCCAATAAATCCACCACAAAGGGCATGGATTTTTTTATTTGTTTCTGTCTGGCCTTAATTCTTGAACGAATCATCAGGTTTGGATAAAACCAACCTAACACGCCTGAAAGAATTATTGTGTACCAGGCAACGTC
>CAZQUK010000038.1:0-14529 GCA_964596435.1 uncultured Oligoflexia bacterium | reverse complement strand
TTCGTGTATTCAATTATATCCAATACTTCGTGCGCTGAGTTGAGAAATGTGGGGTATAAAGCCCCTGTATCAACATGTATAAACCCAAGTCGCCTGGAAAGCTCTTTTGTAACAGTACTCTTACCGGAGCCGGCAGGACCATCAATAGCCACAACATAACCAAGTTTGGGTAAGCCAGTATTCTCCATACTTAACCTTCTTAGTGTTTGAATATTTTAGTGTCTGACATCTCAAACAACCCCATCAAACGCAACATTTTGAATAAGATTTAGAAATTATGACACTGGGCGCACTTTTACACACGCCCACTGAATGCCCATCCACTCTGACTCTATGCGCCCTAAAATAGATTTTGCAAACCCAACTGGCTCAACATTAAGCTCATTAAGTCCAATTGCATCTACCGGGGCACCTTCTGGGTCACAATTAACCCCAATATGCATAAGCTGCGACACCGTGGATGATGTAACAATAGAAACAGAAAGTTTTTTATTATTAATAAATAAGTCATCACCGCTTCTAATTACATTAATTGATCTGCTTGCTAGTTCCTCTGAAATTAAACAAACAATCAGGCGCTGAAGCAGAACGCCTTCTTTTAGGGAAATTGAAAAAAACTCCCCCAAAAAATGTAGCATACTTTTTGATTTTATTATCTCACCAGAAAGTCTATCCTCCCAATCCACAAGGTTCTTGGTCTCAACCATACATGGACCTATAAAAGCGGCAAGAGTTGACCCTTTAAGATTATGTTTTGTTAACAAATAATGGGGCCTAAGCTCCGCGCCTGTATACGTATTTTCAGAATCTATAAAACGCGCCTTAAATCCAATATTATAGTCGCTTATCATAAGCCCCCCCTCATCGCTCTTTTTAATCTCAAACATGATTCACAAACCCCACACGCATAATCTTTCCCATCATAGCAGCTCCAAACATATTCAAATGGAAAAGGGCGTTTGATTTTTTTTTTTAGTTTTACAACAATTTCTTTTTTATTGAGGTTTTCAGTAAATGAAAACACCTCAACCTGATTCGATGTGGAATAAGCCAAAGCCCGATTTGTAACAGAAATAAATTCCATAGAATTATCAGGAAAAGTTTGGGCCTCTTCATAATTAAAACCCACAACCACCCGTTTTGAACCCACGTCTTCCGCATACGCTGCCGCTAATTGTATTAGAACCCCGTTTCTATTCGGAACCCAGACTGATCTTGCCAGTTTATCTGCCTCGATTTTTGAATCTAGAAACTTCTCTTCTGCTTTGGGTATAAACTTTGAAGTTTTAGTCAAAGCACTTTGTCCAAGCTGACCCAGCCATTTTAAATCTATAACCTTATGTGTAACGTTGTAATATTCACAAAACTTTTTTGAAGCCTCAATTTCTTTTACAGATGCCTTCTGCCCATAATCCACCGTAACAGCAAGAACAACTTCATCTTTTTCAAGACAAAAAGCCAGATTAGCTGCTGAATCAAGCCCTCCAGATAGGAGAACCACCGACCGAATACTCATAAAATTAAAGGTCCCTTTTATTAAAATTACAAGACATCACCTATCATAAAACTGGCGTTTGACCTCTCATTTTCCCAAACAGTGATTTTACTTACACAAATATCTTTTTTACCACTTGCAAACAGTTTTTCTGATAGCTTATCGAAAACTTTTTTTGCAATGTTTTCAGCCGTAGGGTTTACACCCCTAAAATCCTCTAAGTTGTTAAGGTGCTCATGGTCCCAAGGTGCCACCACATCTTTAAGGTATGTTTTTAAGAGTCTAAAATCCATAACCATACCCAAATTATCGGGTTCTTTTGAGGACAAAAATGCTTCAACCCCCCAATTATGTCCATGCAAACGTGCGCAATCACCGTCGTAACCTTCAAGTTTGTGTGAGGCAGGAAAATCTAGTTTCAGTCTAATTTCAAACATAGTCTTAACTTAAAAATTAAATGCAGTTGTAAGTGAATTGGCTTTAATAACTTTTTTAGCTTCATCTCTATAACGCATAAGCGGAATATTTTGCCGTATTGCGTCATGATATTGTTTAGTCTGCTTTGGGTTAAAGCTTTTATTCATTATTAAATTATCAATCTTTGTCGGACCCGCATTATAAGCTGCTAAAAAAAGAGGCACAACCCCCCCATACCGATCTCTTAAATACGCAAGGTATGCAAAACCCAAAGTTAAATTTACAAAAGGATCAAACAGCGTTTTGTAACCGCCATATTTGATATTATTTTTCTTAGCAATATATCTGGCCGTTGCATGCTGGATTTGCATAAGCCCAATTGCCCTTGCGCCTGAAACAATTTTTACCCTAAAACTGCTTTCAACATGGATCAATGAAAGAATGAAAGCAGGATCAAAGTTATATTGATTACAAAGGGCAATCATGTGCAAAGAAAGCGCCTTAAGCTTATCCTCTTTTTCACCCATTATTCTGTCCGTTAATACTTCGTAAACATCGTCTGCGCTCATTAAAGGAGCAATATCAACATGTTCCATGAATATTGTTTGCTGGAAAGAAAAACTAAAATCATCCCTTGGATCCAAAAACATGGGCGCCCTGGTTTCTAAAAACACAAAACATGGAGCAATAATAAGTGAGCAAAAAAAGAACCTATAAGTTCCTAAAAGACAAACACGTGCAATTTTCTTAAAAATGTTTTTTAAGAAAGCAAAGAATGCATTCTTTTTTGAAATTCCGTCAAGAAATTCCAGAGAATCATTTAAAATCTTACTTAATCTTCCAGCCCAGGAAACCCCAAACTCAAAGACGTGAATTACTGCTTCAGTCATAATCAAGGGGCGAGACCATAACCCTTTCATCCGCCGTTGTAAACACCTAACGTTGCGCGGCGAGTTACGGGAGCTTCTAATTGACAATTTTAGCCACCACAGCGCATAAAAGTCAAATAAAAGAGCCAAAAACCCCAAGTTTCAGAGCTTAATGATCGTATATTTTTTAAAGCGGCCCTCAAAGCGCGCTTATTCTAAATTATTCAGTCTAAAATGGGTTAGAAATCAAGCCTTACGCCCGCACCCAATACTCCAGCACAAATGTTTTCGTATGAATCATCATCACTTCTAACGCCAATGCGTGAATCATAAAGGGCTGAGCATTCGTATTTGCTCCTTAAAAACACTGAGCTTTTAATTTCATCTCCAAATCTTACGGCAAGCTCGTTCCAAAAACTCACAAACTGCGCATCGCCATAGCTAACGTCTTCGCCAAAAGTGATTTTAACTTCAACATTTTCAGCAACTTCGTCAATATAACCAATCTGGATGGAAAGCCTGCCAAGACCTAAAAAAGGCATTCCACGCTTTTCAATTTCCTCACCACCAAATGGGCTGTATTCTTCTATCTGGTAAGATAAAGCATCAACAAGTATTTCTGAAAAAATTCTTTTATACCAATACTCACTTTTAGCATCGGCCGTTGCTCCTAAAGCTAGTTGCAAAGCAGAAATTCTAATCTTTCTTTCAATACCAAAATTTACGTCACGATAAATACCAATGGGCACAAAGCCTAATGATAAGAAATCTCCATTGTCCCTATTAACTTTTCCTCCAAAAAGTAAAAGCTTAACGTCTGCACTTACTAAATTCTGATCATCATCACCCTTTGTAAAACCAAATTCACCCTCAATTTTATAAAAATAAACAACACCCTCTTTACTACTACCCATCTCATTTAGAATCTCAACCCCAATAAACATCGTCCCTGGCTCGTTAACGTTTCCACCCTCAACACCTGCATAAACTGCACCACCAAAAGATGATCCTGTTTTATTTGCTTCAACGTCAATCATAGGATCACTTGCAAAAGATAAAACCGAAAAACAAACACCCAACAAAATAACGATAATTTTATTAATTAACATAAGTAAACTCCTTTAATATTTGTATTGCGCGCATTGTCGTACCCAAGTCTCATACCGGCGTCAACGGTTTTTTTTGACCCACATTCATTCATAAGAAGACGACACTAAGACTTACCTTGGACTCCGCAAGGAGTTTTGTGTTAAGTTAGGTGGCATACAACAAAAAACAAGCGAGTAAAACAATGGAAGAAAAAAATCAAAACCTGGATATTTTAAGACATTCATGTGCACACATAATGGCCCACGCAATAAACCGCCTTTTACCAGATGCAAAATTCGGTATTGGCCCCACAATAACGGATGGCTTTTATTACGATATAGATACAAACACCGTAATCAGCCCTGAGTTTCTTCCAAAAATTGAAGCTGAAATGAAAAAAATCATTAAAGAAAACAATGAATTTAAAAAAGAGGAACTAAATATAAGTGATGCCATAGCCCTTTTTAAAAATCAAAACCAAAGCTACAAAATTGAACTCATTGAAGATCTTAACAATAAAGAAAACACAACAAAAGTTACTATCTATAAGGAAGGTGATTTTATTGATCTTTGTCGTGGCCCACACGTTGAAAAAACGGGCCAAATACGAATCTTCAAACTCACCTCTGTTGCAGGCGCCTATTGGCGTGGGGACGAAAAAAACAAACAGCTCCAGCGCATTTATGGAACAGCTTTTTTTGATAAAGAAGAACTCAAAGAACACCTAAGGCTTTTAGAAGAAGCCAAAAAGCGCGATCACAGAAAACTCGGTAAAGAGCTTGACCTATTCACGTTTCACCCGGAAGCTCCTGCAAGTCCATTTTTTCATCCAAAAGGGACAATTCTTTATAACCGTTTAATTAAGCACATGCGGGCAATAAATACTGCAAATGGTTACCAGGAGGTTATAACTCCTCAAATTATGGATGTGGCGCTTTGGAAAAAAAGCGGCCATTATGATCACTACAAAGAAAATATGTATTTTACACAAATTGAGGACCGTGAATACGCTGTAAAACCCATGAACTGCCCTGGGCACATGGCAATTTATATGAGTCAGAAAATTTCCTATCGTGATCTGCCTTTAAGATATTCCGATTTTGGCAGGGTTCACAGGCATGAACTTTCAGGTGCCACCCACGGTTTATTCAGAGTCAGAACTTTCACCCAAGACGATGGCCATGTGTTTTGCACACCAGAAACTTTAGATAAAGAAATTCATGATATTTACCGCTCAACAATTGAAACCTACGATCTTTTTGGAATGGGTGATGTTAAAATATTTCTTTCAACCAGACCAAAAAGCCGTGTAGGCTCTGAGGAACTTTGGGATAACGGCGAGGCCATACTAAAAAAAGCCCTTGATCATCTTAAACGTCCCTATGAAATAGCCCAAGGTGATGGTGCCTTTTACGGCCCTAAAATTGATTTTCACGTAAAAGATGCCATAAAACGCACGCACCAGCTTGGCACGCTTCAAATTGATTTCAATCTTCCAGAAAGATTTGATTTACATTATATAGGTGCCGATAATGCAAAACACCGCCCCATTATGCTTCACAGAGCAATGTTTGGATCTTTAGAGCGCTTTATGGGAATTCTAACCGAACACTTCGCAGGCGCCTTTCCATTTTGGATTTCCCCAGTGCAGGCAAGAATAATCCCCATATCTGACACACATATTCCTTATTGTGAAGAGGCAGCAAGCACTCTTAAAAAATCAGGGATAAGGGTTGAGGTAGATACTCGTAACGCATCAATGGGCCTTAAAGTTAGGGAAGCACAAAAGGCTAAAATTCCGTTTTCCTTAGTTGCAGGCGACAAAGAAATTGAAAACAATAGTTTTGCTGTCCGTAAATATGGAGAACAAAATTCAAGCACACTTACGCAGAATGAGATTATAAAAGAATTTACTGAACTAAACGATGTCCCAACAAAGGCTCTAATAAAGAGCTAAGTTTTTCACTCCTCTTCGTACAGGCAGTTGGATCTTTCCATATCATTCTTGCGTAGTATTATTCTCTCAAGTCCCTGCTTATTATCATCAAAATATATCGCTGGATACATTACAGCGTCTAAGTACGATTGTGGAGATGATGAACATTCTGGAATACCTTCTACACCCCCACCCTCACAAGAATGGGCAAGGCCCACTACATGTCCAAGTTCATGCAATTGAATAGACTGTAAATCTGGAACTTTTGCTCCATCACCGACAAAAAAATTCTGATAATTATAATCAATCATAGCAGAACTCAGCCGGTTAATTGGAGATGCCGTTGTGGAACAGAATGTGGTTAAAGCAATAGCACTTGCATCTTTCTCCTTTGGCCACTCAACACTTTTATAAATAATAACCCTATCAACAAATGTATTGCCGCTAAGCATAACATGCGTATTGCATAGTTCATTCACGCCTGGTTTTTCGGTATTTGAAAGAGCCGGAGAATTTGGATCCCCAAAATCAAAAAGTGGAAAACCATGACTTTTTACATAAAACTCGTTCCAAGTTGTTGCAGCTTTTACCATTTCACTCATTTCATAATCACTAAAATCATCTTTTTTAAAAGCTAGAGGTATCTGAAGTGCGGGCCATTTTCCAATAAACGTACCGCTTTGGTCATTTGGGATACGGCACTTTCCAACATACTCGTCTTCTTCTTTTTTAATTTCATTGTTTTTCTTTCGAAGTGAGCTGCCACCACAAGACATTGAGGCGCCAACAAAAGCAATAAGAACCAGTGCAACCATCACACGCAGAATATTTGGAGCTGATAATAATTTTCCGAGTATCCCCATACACTTTTAGTCCTTATACGAATATCAATACACCCATTCTTACCGTACCATTTCAGTCTACTATTATTATTGCAGCATTGCAAGAATTTTATATCTAATTGTTTTTATTAGTATATTTTAATTTCGGCTCATGGTTTGCCCATAATACAGCCCCCCGCTCTTGTCAGTTCTTGAGACTTTAATTCCGTGTTTTTTCAATCTCTCTAGAACTTCACAACTTGGGTGATTGTACATATTACCAATTCCTGAAGATACCCAAGCGGTTGTAGGATTAATAAGCCTTAAAAAAGTATTATTTGTTGAAAATCTTGAGCCATGATGACTCACTTTTATTATTCTTGGTGCACCACTTAGCCCAAAATCATTTACTCTTTTTAATAGTTTTCTTACCCAAAAACCCACCTGTATTTCTTTCTCAAAGTCTGCATCCCCTGCGTTCAAATAAAAGCCACCACCATAAAATGGAATTAAAACCACGTTCATAATTAAGCCACGTTTTATTTTTCTTTTATGACCCATAAGTTTTGGTAAATTTTTAGATGATAAAAAATAATATGGAAAACATCCCTCATCCCAATCACAAATTTTAATTCTATGAATAGCAATTTGTTTTTCTAATACACCATTTTCCTGCAATTTTAGTGCAGATTTTGAAAGAATGATTCGTGAAATCGGTAGCAGTTTTATTAGCCTTAAAAGCCCGCCTGCATGATCCTCGTCAAGGTGTGTTAGCGCCACCCAGTCTATTTTATAAATTCCGCGCTCATTAAGTAACCTTACCCATGAAACTTCAGATAAGCTTTCTTCCCCTCCTGTATCTATAAGCCCCACTTCATTGTTTTGCATATACACAATTGCAGCATCTCCCTGGCCCACATCTAGTTGTTCAATAGCTTCAGCTTTATTTGAAAGTGCGCTGATACTCTCATCTTTTTCACCATTAACATAATTCATACCCCAGAACACGCCACGGACCAGACCCAAAACGGTTACAATATACAAACAAATTTTTAATTTTTTCTTAAATTCCCCATTATAAAACCCACCAAATACGATACATCCTGAAAGCACAGCACTAACCGGTAATAGACCCGGTAAAATTGCCCAAAGTGAACCAGTTATTATTGAAAACTCATGCAGATATAAAACAATTTTATTTGTTATAAATCCCAACAAATCAAAACAATATTTTATACTTTTAACATCTAAAATATTTTCAACAAGCGCCAATGCCAAAACCTGCGGGTACAAGCATATTGAAAAAAAAGGAATTGTAAGCAAACTTAATACTGGTGTTGCAACAGCAACAAAGCCCAAGGTAAAAGCATCTAAAATTGCGGTAAAAAGCCATGAACCTACTGAAAGTGCTATATGCTCTCTTATGCCAAAATGTCTTCTTGAACCATTGGTATCATCGTTATTAAATAACCTAATCGCAAAGAGCCCACCACCAACAGCAAGAGCATAGTGCCACCTACCCATGGCCCATGCTCCCGGGAAGCCTAATAAATCACGGCTTATTGCAACTGTAAGATCAACACATATAGCTAAAAATAAAGGCGACCATGCACGCCACTTAAACCCTAAAATTTCAGCAAAAAACCTAAGCCACACAATAATCCATGGTCTAAGCATGCCAGCTCTGAATCCATTTAGGGCCCATGCCCAAAACCAAAACAACAAAGTCAGACACTTTACAAATGGATTAAGTATCTTAATAGGAACACCCAAAAAAAATAAAATTCTCCAAACAAATGAATTTAAAATTGTTCTTGCTGCATAAAGGTGTAATCCCGAAGCGCTAAAAAGATGGACAAAACCCATTAGTCTTAAAAAATCATACTGACCCTCGGGGGTTTTTTCATTCAAAATAAGTTTTCTCATTATCCCCAAAGAGTCAGAAACCGCTAAAAACCCCGACACCCTTTCTCTTTTTTTTTCAATAAAATATTTGGAATATTCAAATAAACTAATTTTATCACTATTGTTAGCCGATTCAGGCATGGCTGAAACAACAAATCTTAAAAATAGTTCCTTTGTATTTTTCCCATTTTTATTGTTAGAAGGTGGTGAAAACGCCCTATACTTACCTATCCAGACCCCGCAACTGTGTCTTGGCTTTTGAAGCCACTTAAGCCACAAATATTTGGGAACACATAAACTATATTTTTCTTTTTTAAGAGGGAACTTAACCCAACACGTTTCCCTTCCATAACGCACACTCAAGCCCAAACATGCAGAAACACCAACTGTCATCTGTGGGGGCAAGTCTTGAATTAAATTATTTTTTTTATCCACCCCACTGGCCCAATCTGAAACTGCAAATACCCCAAAAAACCATATGGCACATGTTATTAGGATATTTTTTTTTAACATGCTCCGCGCAAAGCACAAAACATACCACTATTTAATTTCAAATTTATGTTTTTTAATTAATAATAATATAAGCTCATATGGAAAAATATTTCGTACAATCTCAGTTTGTTTTAATAAGTATTCTTGTTCTTATTTTATTTATTGTTTTCCGGCCCAAAAAAGAAAAATCAAATTTCAAGGTCCGTGAAGCGGACAAACACACCAAAAATAATACGACTAAATTTGAAGATGAACTGGCAAAAGCAAAAATAAAAAGGAAAACCCCGCTTCTTCTTCAAGGAATTTCAATTACCGGTCTGCCACACGAAATACTCGGCGTCCCCTCCCAGCCAACAGTTGACGAAGTAAAAAAAGCATATCGTGAACTTATGAAGCGATATCATCCGGATAAACTTGGAAAACCCGGCAGTCAGGCCTGGCGCGATGGCCAAAAAATTGCGGAAGCTATAAATAAAGCCAAAGACGCTCTATTAAAAAAATCAAAGTAATATCCTCTAAACTGGCACCCTTCATGCACTCAAAGCTTCTATGCCAATAGGAGCACCTCTTAATAATGAAATCTATCCAACCCTTCAGTGGGTTGAAGTATCAACAACATTCCAAATTCCACATTTTCAAATCATTGGTCTACCAACTCGCGAAGTATCAGAAGCAAAAGAAAGAATACAATCAGCCATCAGAAGCTCAAAATATAAGTTTCCACGAAAAAAAGTAACACTAAACCTTTCACCAGCAAGTATTAAAAAACAAGGAACCGGTTTGGATCTTGCCATGGCTCTAAGTGTATTATCCACTCACCTTCCAAATCCTATTAATGAAAAACTTGTAGCGTGGGGGGAACTCAGCTTAGAAGGCAAGGTAAAACCAATTGGGCAACTTACCAGAACCATTTTTGCAAGCTGGAGCGCAAACATTAATACAATTATTATTTCAAAAGACGAGTATGAAGAAGCCATTTATTGTCTACATTTACTCAGTAAAAGTATGGCGTTTACCTCACCGCCACCACGAATTATACCAGTAAGCTCGCTTAGCGAGGCATGGAATTTTTTTTCAAATAACAGATTTAATTACTCTCAACCCAAATTATTACTAAGCAATAAAACACAAAAAAATAATACAACACCAATATTTAATAATCACTCACAGCTTCTTCCTTTAAGCCCTCCACTTAAACGTATTCTTGGAGTAGCAGCTGCCGGTGCTCATCATCTTTTGCTTCTTGGACCACAAGGAACCGGTAAATCTCACGCACTTGACTGGTTAATAAACATAACACCGGTCCCATCAGAGCTTCTTCTTGTACAAAATGCCCTTTTATCTGAACTTAATCAAAACACCCATGGCCCATACAACGCACCTCCCGTAAGGAAAATAGGCGCAAGTATTACTAAAACCAAACTTGTGGGTTCAATTGGTAATTTAGGTGTTAAACTTGGCGAGTTATCTCTTGCTCATGGTGGGATATTAATTGCCGATGAGCTGCCCGAATGGAGCAAAGAGGCAAAAGAAATACTAAAGGAGCCACTTGAAAGACAAATTATTACTCTAAACTGTTCACAAAAATCCATAGAATTGCCAGCAAAATTTGCACTAGCAGCAACTGGTAACTTATGCCCTTGTGGTGGTTGGCCGTCACATATACCAATGGCCCATAATTATAATAATTCTACACCAAAATGCAGCTGTAGGCCCGCAATTTCCAGACAATATTTCAATAAACTCACGGGCCCACTTCTTGAAAGAATTGACATATTAAATATTGTTACAAATCCTGATACAAAAAACCATATAGAACCTGGTGAGAAAAATAATCAATATTTAAAAGATAAAGTTTTACACACAAGAAAGTTATGCAATTCATATTGGGGTGCACCTCCCGGAATGATTTCTTCCTATATACTTGAAGAACTTCTAAAAAATAACGAGACTTGGACAAAATATTTATCAAAACACAAACTAAGTTTAAGGGGTAAACATAAAGTACTTCGCCTGGCACTAACTCTTGCCGCCTGGGATGGCAAACAAGAACCACATGAAACACATTTTTTTGAGGCCACATGTTATCGTCCCGAAAGGCTATTTAGTTCCTACAAATAACTTGCTTTATATACAAAGAGATTTTAGAACAAATAAAAATGTCCAAGTTAAAAAGTAATCCTAAAATTATTTTTGAAGACAATCATCTTATAATACTGGATAAACCTGCCGGCTGGCTAAGTCAGGGCGGTACTTTTAATAATACAAATAATAATAATGAAACAAGTCCAAATCTTGTGGACTGGCTAAGGGAATATTTGGGTAGAAACTATGTGGGCCTTATTCACAGGCTTGATAGAAACACCTCAGGCTTAATTGTTGTTGCAAAACGTTCAAAAGCGGCAACAAGGTTATCTCAGGCTCTAAAAAACAAAGAAATTAAACGCACATATCTTGGGTGGGTTATTGGTGTATTTAATGCAAAAACCCGGATGGATGATTATCTATTAAAAGACAGTGCAAAAAATAAAACCCATGTTGTTGCAAAAAACAAAAGTGGCGCAAAAATAGCAACACTTAATGCCACACCAGTTAAAACATCAACATGGAGTAATCTGCAAGTAACATTAGTTGAATTCATACTTGAAACAGGAAGGCCACATCAAATCAGGGTACAGTCGGCACATCACGGTTATCCAATCTTAGGTGATCCAAAATACGGACCACAAATAGCATCAAGCTTAAGCTTTAAGCGCCCGGCACTTCATGCAACAAAACTTGAACTTCCACACCCAAAAGATAAAAACATATTAATTTTTGAATCCAAATTACCCAAAGACATGCAAATATAAAAATCCGTGCAAAAATAGGGCTAACTGTTTAAATTACCAGTCGCAAAGTGTGCCGTCTCCAGGTAGTGGCTGTGGCAATGCGTTTTGTCCCATCTTAATAAGCGCCCCACCTTTAATACCAAGTGGCGGCAAACTTTTATGAAAGCCCGTGGTTTCGGCTAATATTTTTCTAATCTCAGTATTCTTAAAAACCTTTAATACAGACTCTTTACATTTATACCAGGGTCCGCTTAAATATCCGTTATCAATAATCCATGGCCAAAAACTTTTAGGCACAAGCCTCAAAACACCTGACACTAAAAGTGTACAACCGTTATAATCCCATCTTTTGTCTGGTTTATCTAAATGTAATAAAATAACCATATCAGGCGCACACACAGGCTCCCTTTCAATCCAAATTAAAGGCTTAGTATTAACTTCAGGAAAACTTTCCACTCTTCTATTTGCCGGAAAAAAAGCAAAAGCAGGCTCGGGTACTATACCAGTTGTCCCAAAAGGAAAATGTATTGAAAACGGCCTTTTTACAGAAATCACGGCACAAGAATTTGGAAGGTTTTTCAGATGCTTATTTATTTCAAAATATGTTCCATGCGTAACCAGATTTTCGCCCCAAAGCGCACGCAATAAAAACAACGCATTTAAGGATAGAATAATTAATACACAATACTTTAATAAAACTCTAATAGCTTTAATTTCAGATAAAACAAAAAATATTTTTTTTAACTTTGGTGCAATTAATACAAACCCGTAAAACCCGCCCCAAACTATTAGTACTTCAACTGCAGCCATAAACCTTGGTTCTTTATGTTTGGTTAATAAATGCCCTAATACAAACATAAGTAGTGCCCACGCCCAAGGATTAAACCTGATAACACCTAAACCCAGACCAACTGCACCAAATAAAAGAATCAATATTCCAAACGGCATTAAAAACCACTTCCAATGCCCGTGAAAATAATCCAAATAAATAATTGCAGATTGTGCACCAAACTTACTAGCACCAAGTCCTGTGAACACATTATATTGCAAATACATCCATAAACTTTCCCAGGGCCTGCCATACACAATCCAATCCGGTATTCCAAAAACAACAAGGCCCAAAACTATACCTGATAATAACAAATACAGCTGTCTGAAATCTTTTTTCTTAAGTGCACTGACCAAAACTGCAATCAAAATACCGACAGAAAACAAACCAGAAGGATACCTAACGGCACCAATACCAACAGCAAAAAAACCTGCAAATAAAAACCAGCGCTTGCACAAAAAACCAAGAGATAAAAACAAAAACACCGCAGAAACATGTTCCATACTCGGTCTAACCGAATCTGCAACATAAAACCATGGAACCAAAAACAAACCAATACAAATGTTTTTGTATAAATAAAAATATTTATCAGTTTTTAAATATGAAAAATAAAAATTAAATAATTGCCAAAAACCCCACAAAATACCGAGATCAAAAATTCCACTGAATAATTGCACAAGAAAAATTCTAAGTCCAATCCATATGGGATCAATAAGTTTAGCCACACTAAGTGGTATGCTAAGCAGGAATGGCCACGTTTGTCCCCTTAAGTGGAGCCCAACTTCCTGTGTGTGACTGGCAAATCCATTTACAAGTAAATTTGCAAATTCAACGGTTTGTGCCCACTCATCAGGGTGACCCCAATGGGAATGCGTAATAGCAGAAACAAATCGAACAGATAAAGCAAAAACGATCCACCATTTTAGTTCACTCAAAAATTTCATTTAGGCCTTCAGCGTCTTTTAAATGGCGATTTTTTATCTTCATTCGGGTCGTATTTGACAGGTTTATTCTTTTTAAAAAATGGACGCTCCAGAACCTTTAACCTTCTGTCAATAGGTCCAACTTTTTTAAGACGATCAATCATTGAGTCAAGAAGCGTAATATATGTTTTGGCTTCTGGAACATCGCCAACTTGTGCTGGTAATTCAATGAGTTTTGCACCTGTCTCGTATGAAATTCTTTTAACAAGCTTACAGTTTGCAAACGGTGTAACAAAAAGCCACTCAACCTGTTTTTCCTTCATCTCTTTTACAAGTTTCCATACATCCTCAGGCTCAGGTGTGCCACCCGCATATTTTTCAACTGAACCTATCAACTCAAATCCTGCCCACGATATCCAATCAGAAAATGATCTGTGGTAAGTAACAACCTGTTGCCCACGGAATGATGCCAAAACGACTTCCCATTCTCTCATTTTTTCAAAAAGTTTTTGAATATATGCTTCGGCTCTTGAATTAAATGCTTCAGTTCTTTCAGGACGAATTGCCGACAGTTTCTCTGCAATTGCCTTAACTGCTATCATCCCTGCCCTCGGATCAAGCAGGTAGTGTGGATTACCGTAGGGATGAAGGTCCATAACTGGTTTAGGTTTTGGAAGTTCCTTTGCTTTAACTTGGGCCATTAATTTTTTTGTTTCGCTATCTTTCTCTTTAGCTTTTTTTGCATCTGCCTTGATTTTATCTTTATTTTTTTCAATTTCCTCACGCTTAGTTTTTGACTGGAAAAAAGCGCCAAGTTCAGATTCTACGGCTTTTCCCCAATATTCATCCTTTTTTTCTTTTGCAACCTTATATTCGGGAATCTCCCTTAATTGTATTAAGGATGATAAATCTAAATTGGCAT